>CAUJIL010000251.1 GCA_963204845.1 Pseudomonadota bacterium
ATGCGCATACGCGTGCCCAGCGTGCGCGCCAGGCCCTGGTACTGGGCGAGGCGCTCGGGCGTGTCGATCAGCCACTGCAGCGAGCGCGCCGGATCGAACGGCGTGCCGGAAGCGAGCTCGCGGTAGAAGGTCGCGGCCGCAGCCAACGGCAGCGGCTTGCCGAGCAGGATGTCGGTGGCAGGCAGCGCCGCGGCAAGCGCGTTGAGGAACGGCTGGTGGAAGGCCATCAGGCGGGTGCTCGCCGTGCGCGCGAGCACGTGGCGCAGCAGGCCCAGGCTGGGCAGCGACTTGGCGACGATCCGCAGTGCCTTGCCGGGCGCCACCGAATCGCGCAGCCGCGCACAGTTGCGCTCCAGGCGGTCGAGGTCGATCAGCAGCACCGGCCGGCCCGGGCCCTCGGCGCGCAACAACCGGTTCAGTCCGTCGAAGTAGGCGTCGTGCGGCGCACCGTGCGGGGCGGGCCGCAACCACAGCGCCGCGCCGGCACCGGCGGCCAGGGTCCACAACAGGTGGCGGCGGCGCATCGGGCGGTCCTCCCCTTTCAGGCGCGCACGCCGAACAGCGTGCGCAGGTACGGATTCAGCAGCCGCCCGCGCGGGTCGGCGCGCCGGCGCACGGCCAGGAAGTCTTCCCAGCGCGGATACAGCGCAGCGAGCGCGGGCGCGGCCAGCGTGTGCAGCTTGCCCCAGTGCGGACGGCCGGCGTAGCGGTGGAACACCGGCTCGACCGCGGCGAACAGCTCGCGGTGGTCCTGGCGATGGTACTGGTGGACCGAGATTGCCGCACCGGCGCGTTCGGCGCACGGGCCGAGCCAGGTGTCGTCGGCGGCGACGTAGCGGAACTCGACCGGGAAGAACACGCCGATGTCGCGCGCGCGGATCGTCGCCACCACCTCGCGCAGGCACTCGATGCCGTGCCCGGCCGCCACGGTGTACTCCATCTCGTTGAAGGCAACGGTGCGCGGGCTGGGGACGATGCGGTGCGCCGGGCCGCTGCGCTCACCCCCGGCGACGAACAACCCCACCAGGCGCTGGATCGGCCCCTTGAGCCACGGGGCGCGGCGCACCGCCTCGGCCGCGAACTCGAGCACGACGTTCTCGTCGACGGTGGGCGCCGCGCCCTGCGGCCCGGGATCCGCCCCCGTGTCGGTGAGCTCCATTTCCTTGACCAGTGCGGTGCCGCCGTGCGGAAACACGAAGAACTCCACATGCCGCACGCTGTCGCGGCGCGCCTCGACGTGGGCGCAGGCGGCGTCGAAGTCCATCACTACGGTGCGCTCGCGCAGCGTGTAGGCGGCGCGGTTCTGCAGCGTCACGGCGCTGAGCACCCCGAGCGCGCCGAGCCCGACGCGCGCGGCCTCGAACAGCTCGGTGTCGCGCACGGCCGAGCACTCGACCAGCTCGCCGTCGGGCAGCACGAGGCGCAGGCCGCGCACGTAGCCGGAGAGGCACTGCAGCGTGCGGCCAGTGCCGTGCGTCGCGGTGGCCGTGGCGCCGGCCAGCGACTGCAGGTTGATGTCGGGCTCGTTCTCGAGGTTCTGTCCCGCCGCGGCCAGCAGTTCGCCGGCCTGCGCGAGCCGGGTACCGGCCGCCAGCGTGGCGCGCAGCGTCGCGCTGTCGTGGGCGAGCAGTCCCGCGAGCCGCTCCACCGACACCAGCGTGCCGGCGCTCGGCACCAGCGCGCTGAACGAGTGGCTGCCACCGAAGGCGCGCAGTGGCCCCGTGGCTTGCGCGACGATGCGCCGCAGCGCGGCTTCCGATTCGGGGTAGTGGATCGCGGCCGGCCGCGCGCGCTGGTTACCGGACCAGTTACGCCACTCACCAGCGGCGGCCGGCGCCGGGTCCGCGC
Source organism: Pseudomonadota bacterium (assembly GCA_963204845.1). Taxonomy (GTDB): domain Bacteria; phylum Pseudomonadota; class Gammaproteobacteria; order Pseudomonadales; family UBA5518; genus UBA5518. The sequence goes on from CAUJIL010000251.1 coordinate 1,849, forward strand.
CGGCGAACGGCGCGCGTGTCGCGGCCAGTCCGGCCAGGCCGGCACCGACGCCACGCGCCAGGAACCCGCGCCTCGAGGTCCGCGCTGCCTTCATGGGATCTCCGCCAGCCGCACTGTCGCGGTGATTCTACGGTGCTTCGGCGCCGGCGCCATCAGCGTGAGCGGCGCGGCTTCGCGTATAGTGTGGCCATCGAATGGTCCTGGTCGAAAGTAGCCGCATGAGCGATCGACACCAACCCGAAGTCCTCGCGTCCCGCTGGGTGGCGCACAGCCGGTTGTTTCACGTCGAGGAGCAGAAGCTGCGCTTCGCCAACGGCGTGGAACGCACCTACGAACGGCTCAACCCCGGCTTTCACGGTGCCGTGATGGTCATCGCGCTCGACGCCGACGGCAAGCTGCTGCTAGTGCGCGAGTACGGCGCCGGTGTGGGTGATTACTATCTGTCTTTTCCCAAAGGCGCCGTGCACGCCGAGGAATCGATCCTCGACGCGGCGAACCGCGAGTTGATGGAGGAGACCGGTCACGGGGCCCACCGGCTGGAACTGCTGTGCGAGCTCACGCTGTCGCCCTCGTACATGGGCAACCGCATGAGTCTGGTGCTCGCGCGCGAGCTGTTTACCAAGTGGCTGCCCGGCGACGAGCCCGAGCCGCTGATAGTAAGCGCCCACGGTTTCGACGAATTGATCGAACTGCAGCGCGCCGGCGTGCTGCATGAAGCCTACGCGGTGGCCGCGCTGTTCCTGGCGCGCGAACGCCTGGCCGCGGCGGAGGCCCCCTGAACGAACTGCCCGCACGCTGGCTCGCCGCGGCCGAGGAGGCGGCGCGGGCCGCCGGCGACGCCATCCTGGCGCTGCGCCGCGCCACCCCGGAGCGCGCACGCAAGGCCGACGGCAGCTGGGTCAGCGCGGCCGACCGCGCCGCCTCGCGCGCGATCGCCGCGCGGCTCGCACCGCTCGATACCGCGGTGCCAGTGGTCTGCGAGGAAGGCGAACACGACCCCGGCGACGCGCAGCGCTTCTGGCTGGTCGACCCGCTGGACGGCACCCGCGAGTTCCTGCGCGGCAGCGATGCGTTCAGCGTGAACATCGCCCTGATCAGCGAGGCCTACCCGTGCTTCGGGCTGGTCTACCTGCCGGCGAGCGGCGTGCTGTTCCGCGGCGGCACGGGGCTGGGCGCCTGGCGCGACGGCACACCGATCCGCGCCGGCCACGGCGTGGCGGCAAGGTGCCGTGTGCTGGTGAGTCCGGGGCAGACCGCGGCGCTCGGCGCCGAACTCGCACCGCGGCTCGCGGCCCACGGCATCGCGGCGCACTTCAGCGCGGAGCCCGGCGCGATCAAGTTCTGCCGCCTCGCGCAGGGCGAGGCCGAGGTCTACGCGCGGCGCACCCGCACCTGCGGCTGGGACAGCGCGGCCGGGCAGGCGATCCTCGAGGCGGCCGGCGGGGCCGTCTACGACAGCACGTGGCAAAGACTTGCCTACCCGTACCGGCCGCAGTGGCACAACGGGGACTTCACCGCCGTCGCGGACCCCGCGTGGCGGGAACCCCTGGCGGCCGGCTGAACCGGCCGCACGGCACCCGGCTCAGGCGACTAGGCGCGGATTGCGGCGCGGCGGGTCGATGCGGCGCAGGTAATACTCGGTGGGGTGGACCCGGCCCTTGTCGTCGATGGCCGCCGCGTGCACGATCCCGAGCACATCGCCCTCGTCATCGCAGATCACGGTCTCCCATCCCTTGCGGCGGATCTCGCAGCCGGGGCTGCGGTTCAGCCGCGTCTTGAACTCGCGGTAGTCGACGCGTACGAAGAAACTGTTGTCCGATTTCATGACTGTGGTTCCATACATACTGTTCGCATGCACAGTATAGACGCTGTGCCCGGATCCGCAAATCACTGTCATCGTAGTGCAGCTCGCGGGTGATGGACACCACATATTGTGGTAGTTCGCCAACTAACCCACCAAATATGGGTCAGACACCCAGTTTGGCCCGGAACATGAAGAACACCGCGCCGAGAATGCAGAGTCCGGCCCACAGGTAATCCAGAGTGAGCTTCTCACGCAGGTAATAGAGGGAGAACGGCACGAAGACCAGCAGCGTGATGACCTCCTGCAGGATCTTCAGCTGACCTACCGTCATCACGGTGTGGCCGATGCGGTTGGCCGGCACCTGGAACAGGTACTCCGCGAGCGCAACCCCCCAGCTGAGCAGCGCGGCGACGATCCACGGCCGGTCGGCCAGGTGCTTCAGGTGCGCGTACCACGCGAAGGTCATGAACACGTTGCTGCAGGTCAGCAGGACGATGGTGCTCAGGTGCGGCGACATGCGATGCGCTATCCGGTCCGGGGAGGCCGGCACAGCATAGTCGCGCGGCCCGCACGCCGCGAACGCCAGCCACACGCTCGCGTGCCACCGGCGTACACGGCGTATGATGTAACGACTTTCGCCGCAGGCTGCCGGGCCGCGGCCGCCACGGCCCGGCAGCCGGTCGCAAGACCGCGCGGAGGCCACGAGTGCACGACGGAGACCGGGAAATACCATGGGAATTGCAGACGAAATGCGCGCCGCCCTGGAAGCGGCATTCGCGCCGAGCGAACTCGAGATCGTGAACGAGAGCCACCGCCACCGGGGTCATGCCGGCGACGACGGTTCGGGCGAAAGCCACTGGGCGATAACCATTGCCGCGCCGGCGTTCGCGACGATGCGGCGCGTCGAACAACACCGCGCCGTATACCAGGCGCTGGGCGAGTCGATCATGGGGCGCATTCACGCGCTCGCGCTGACGGTGCGCTGAGCGGCACGCCTCCGCTGCACGGCGGGCCGCGCGACGCCGTCAGCATTGCAGCTGCATCGAGACGGGGTCGGCCCCACCAACCTGCAGCGTCCCTCGTGGACGTATTCCACCGCGGCACCGCAACACCGCACTGCAGCGGCCAGCTCATGGTCCAGTTGCATGCGATCGAGCTCGGG
>CAUJIL010000252.1 GCA_963204845.1 Pseudomonadota bacterium
CGGAAGATCGCACCGGGGGGCGTACGCCGTTCGGTACCATCGGACGATGTGCGATGATGGGCACCATGCCCGGTCGCGGACCGGGTTCCCGGCCGGGGCAGACCGCGGCCGACGCCAGCAAGAACCGTTGTCGAGCACCGATGCCGCGCCGCACCATCCGCCGCCTGTTGCCGAAGCCCCACGCCATCCGCGAGCACCACGCGCTGCGCGCCGTCGCCGCGCGACTGCACGACCCGAACCTGTGGCACCTGAACCGCCACTCGGTGTCGGTGGCCGCGTTCATCGGCGTGTTCACCGCGCTGCTGCCGATCCCGCTGCAGATGCTGGTCGCCGCGCTCGCCTCGCTGTGGGCGCGCTGCAACATCACCATCGCGGTGGTGCTGGTCTGGATCACCAATCCGCTGACGATGCCGCCGATCTTCTACCTGACGTACCGGGTGGGAACCTGGTTGCTGGGGGTGCCGGCAAGTGTCCCGGAATTCGAGCTGAGCGCCACCTGGATCCGCGCCAGCCTGGGCGAGATCTGGCTGCCGTTGCTGGCTGGCAGCCTGGTGAGCGCGCTGGTCTGCGCCACGCTGGCGTGGGCGACGATGCGCGTGCTGTGGCGCCTTGGCGTGCAGCTCAAATGGCGGGCGAGACTGCGCGCCCGTCGCGAGCCGCGCACCCCGCCCGGACCCGGCTGAAGGAATATGCCCCGCCGCACCCTGCGTCGATTCCTGCCACACCCGCAGGATCTGCTCGCCCGACGCTCGCTGCGCCCGCTCGCGACGCTGCTCCACGATCCGAACCTGTTCCACCTGGGCCGCCGCCCGGTCGCGCTGGCGATCGCCGTCGGCGTCTTCGTCGGACTGCAGCCGGTGCCGATGCACATGCTGATTGCGGCGGTCGCGGCGTTGCGCCTGCGCTGCAACCTCACGCTCGCGGTGCTGTCGGTGTGGGTCTCCAATCCGCTGACGCTGCCGCCGATCCTGTATTTCGAGTACATCGCGGGAGCCCGGATGCTCGGCATGCCGCCGCCGGCCGCGGTGACGCAGTTCGACACCGATGCCCTGGGTGCGGGACTGTCCGCCGTGTGGCAACCGCTGCTGCTCGGCAGCGTGGTCGGCGGCGCCGTGCTGGGCGCCGCATGCTGGGTGGCGACCCGCGTCGCCTGGCGCATCGCGGTGCAGATCAAATGGCGGGCACGGCGGCACCGCCGCGCTCACTCGTAGCGCAGCACCTCGGCGGGTTGCATGCGCGCGGCGCGCCACGAGGGGTACAGCGTCGCGACGAAGCTCATCGCCAGCGCCACCCCGCAGACCTGCGCCACGTCACGCCAGGCGAGCGCCGAGGGCAGATAACTCACCGGGTAGACCTCGGCCTTCAGGAACTGCACGTCGAGCACGCGCTCGAGCAACGCCACCGCCTCGGTTACCCCCAGTGACAGCAGCACGCCGGCCACGCCACCGGCCGCCGCGCCGGCCAGGCCGATCAGTGTGCCCTGCACCACGAACACCGCCATGATCGCCCCCGGGCTCGCGCCGAGGGTGCGCAGGATCGCGATATCGCCTTCCTTGTCCTTGACGATCAGGAACAGCGTGGACACCACGTTGAACACCGCCACCGCGATGATCAGGAACAGCAGGATGCCGACCATGTTGCGCGACAGCCGGATCGCCTCGTACAGATTGCCGTGGGTGCGCGTCCAGTCGAGCGCGTAGACCTCGATGCCCAGCCCCTGCACCACCTCGCGCTGCACACGCGGCGCCGCGAACAGGTCGCGCACCTGGAAGCGCACGCCCTGCACCGCGTCGGGATCGCCACGCAGGCGCATCGCGGTGCGCAAACCGGTCAGCGCCAGCGTGTTGTCGACCTCGGTGCCGGTGCGGTAGATACCGGCCAGCCGCACGCGGGTCGCGCGCGGCAGCACCTGGCCCTGCGCGTTGGCGTCCGGCACCAGCAGCAGCAGTCCGTCGCCCACCTCGATGCCGAGCCGTCGCGCCAGCGACTCGCTGAGGATCAGCTGGTCCGCGTCGGCGTCGAGCGCCTGCAGTTCACCGGCCTGCAGGTAGGAGTCGATCGAGGAGATCCGCGCCTCGGCGGCCGGGTCCGCCCCGTGCAGCAGCACCGGCACCACACGACCGCGGTACATCAACAGTCCCTGCAGATCGACGTACGGGGCCGCGGCGAGCACCTCGGGGTGCGCCTCGATCGCCGCCGCCAGCGCGTGCCAGTCCCTGACCGGCGTCAACGGCTGCAACGAGACGTGCGGCACCAGCGACAAAATGCGTTCGCGCAGTTCGCGGTCGAAACCGTTCATGACCGAGAGCACGACGATCAGCAGCGCCACGCCGAGCACCAGCCCGAGCATCGAGACGCGGGAAATGAACGCGACCAGCGCGCCGCTGTGCGAACTGCCCGCGTAGCGCAGCCCCACCCGCAACGCGAAGCGCCAGGCGACGCGCACTCAGGCGCCCTCGTGCAGCGCGCCGCGCGCCAGCGTGAGCACGCGGTCCATGCGCGCGGCGAGCTGCGGATCGTGGGTGACGATCACGAAACTGGTGCCCAGGTCGCGGTTCAGTTCGTCCATCAGTGCGTGGATTTCCGCGGCAGTCACCTGGTCGAGGTTGCCGGTCGGTTCGTCCATCAGCACGCACAGCGGCACCGTGACCAGCGCGCGCGCGATCGCCACCCGCTGGCGTTCGCCGCCCGACTGTTCCCCCGGATTGTGCTGGAGCCGCGCCGACAGCCCGACGCGCCCGCGCAGCTCGCGCGCGAGCGCCGCCGCGCGGGCCGGCGCATCGCCGCGGATCAGCAGCGGCAT
>CAUJIL010000253.1 GCA_963204845.1 Pseudomonadota bacterium
TCGGCGTCGGCCTCGCGCGCGGGATCGGTGCGCTCAACCTGCGCGTGATCGGCGGCATCCTGATGAGCTGGCTGGTCACGCTGCCGGCCGGGGCGATCCTCTCGATCGTGTTCTTCCTGCTGCTGCGCGCACTGTTCTGAACGGCCTCGATGCGCTTCACCAGGCGCCGGTGTTCGGCATCGAGGTCCACGGTTCACGTGGCTCCAGCGCGGGTCCGCGCTGCAGGAACTCTACCGGGATGCCGTCCGGCGAGCGCACGAAAGCCATGCGGCCGTCGCGGGGCGGGCGGTTGATCGTCACGCCGGCGGCCATCAGGCGCTCGCAGGTGGTGTAGATGTCATCGACCTCGTAGGCGAGGTGGCCGAAATTCCTGCCCCCGGTGTAGCTCTCGGGGTCCCAGTTCCAGGTCAGCTCGAGCTCAGGCGCACGCAACTGCATTGCGCTCGGGCGGTCGGCCGGTGCGGCGAGATAGACCAGCGTGAACCTTCCGGCGGCATTCTCGTGGCGACGCGTCTCGACCAGCCCGAGCGCGTCGCGCCAGAACGCAAGCCCGGCGTCCAGATCGGCGACCCTGACCATGGTGTGCAGATAGCGCATCCGACGCTCCTCTGTGTGTGGGGCAGATCCGGGCTGTGCCCGGACACGGTTCGCGTAGGTCCGGGCTGTGCCCGGACATTCGTTCGGCCGCAGGCCGAACCTGCGCGGGCATTGTTCGGCCACAGGCCGAACCTGCGCACACATGTTAGGCCACAACCCGCAGTTATCCCCACAGAATCGTAATGTCGGCGCTAGACGGGGAGTGTTGACAAGCCGTTCCGGCGAAGTCGAGACTGCCCGCGCCTTTATCGCGAACACGCCAGCAGGAGTACCCATGGCCTCGTGTCCCTTCGCCGATCTGAGCAGTCCCGACCTTCACCGCGGTGGCGTTCCGGCCGATCTGTACCGCGAACTGCGTGCGGCGCGCGCGGTGCGTGTCGATCAACCGATGAGCGGAGGCGAGGGCTTCTGGGCCTTCTTCCGGCAGGAGGACGTGGATCGCATCTCGAAGCACCCGCTGCAGTTCTCGTCGGCGCTGAAGACCTGCTTCCTGAACGACGTGCCGCCGGACCAGGTCGATCTGTTGCGCACCATGATCATCAACATGGACCCGCCGGAGCACATCAAGTACCGGCGCATCATCCGCAACGCGTTCACGCCGGCCAAGGTCGAGTCCTACGCGCCGCGTTTTCGCGAGATCGTTCGCGAGGCGGTGGCCGCGGTGTTGTCGCGCGGGGAATGCGAGTTTGTGACCGACATCGCCTGCGTGCTGCCGCTGATCGCGATCTGCGAGATCCTCGGCGTGCCGATCGAGGACCGCCGCAAGTTTTTCGAGTGGACCAACATCATGCTGGGCGGCGACGATCCCGACCTGTCGACCAGCCCCGAGGCGGCGGCGATGGCCGCCGCCGAGCTGTACATGTACTCCGACAAGGTCATGGAGCAGCACCGCGCGGATCCGCGCGACGACATCGTCGGTGCGCTGTTGCGCGGTACCGTGGCGGGCGAGCACCTCAGCGAGGAGGAGTTTCGCAACTTCATGATGCTGCTGATCGTGGCGGGCAACGAAACGACCCGCACCGTGACCAGTCACGGCATGCGATTGCTGATGGAGCACCCGGATCAGTACCGGATGCTGGTCGAGGATCCGACGCTGATCCCGGACGCGGTGGAGGAAATCCTGCGTTTCAATCCGGCCGTGATCAATTTCCGGCGCACCGTGACCGAGCCGACCGAGGTGGGAGGGCAGCCGTTGCAGCCCGGCGACAAGGTCGTGATGTTCTACCAGGCGGCCAGCCGCGACGAGGCGCTGTTCGAGGACCCGGACCGCTTCGACATCACGCGGCCACGCCGCGAGGACGTGCGCAACGAGCACCGCGCCTTCGGCATCGGCGAGCACTTCTGCCTGGGCAGCCACCTCGCGCGGCTGGAACTGGTCATCGTGTTCGAGGAGATCGTGAAGCACCTTCGCAACCCGCGCACGAACGGAGAAATCAAGTGGCTTCGGTCTAACTTCATTCATGGAATCAAGGAGATGAAGATCATATTTGATGTCGCTTAACAGGTTGCATTCTCCCTCCAGTCCCTCACGGAAGCACAGCGAGAACATCACGGCCCGCCCCCGGACCCAATCGATCCGCGGCTCGTGACGGGTGCTGCGTCGCGCGCAATGATCCCCGGCTAATACGTTCGTGCGATGCACGAGGTGTCGCGCGCGGCGTATGTTGCCTGCGAGTCACCACAACGTGCCGGGAGAATCAGGACGTGAGCAGGATCTGTGTGCCCGACGTCCCCGAATTGATCGAAAAGGCGGGTCAGATCCGCAAGTACCTGTGCCGCTGTGCGCGCTACGCCGGCAACGTCCACCTCGCGGGGCCGCTGTCGGCAACGGACGTCGCGGTCGCCCTGTACTACAAGCACCTCGGCTTCGATCCGGACGACACCGGGAACCCGCAACGCAACATGTTCGTGCTCAGCAAGGGGCACAACGGGGTGCTGCTCTACTGTATTTTCTGCGATCTGGGCATGTACCCGTGGGAGGAACTGTACGAGAACTACAACCGCATCGGCCACGTCTTCGGCGCGCATCCCAATCGCAAGGCGGTACGCGGGATCGAAGTCTCCACCGGGTCGCTGGGTCACGGACTGAGCTGGAGCATCGGTTTCGCGCACGCCAATCGCAACGAAGGCATCGCCTCGCGCATCTTCTGTCTGCTCGGTGACGGCGAGATGGAAGAGGGCTCGAACTGGGAAGCGATCATGTACGCAGCCTCCCACGGGCTCGACAGCATCGTGGCGATCGTCGACAACAACCAGTGCTCGGCCTCGTTCGTCGCCGGCGAGAACATCCGGTGGAATTCGATGGCGGACTGCTGGCGGGCGTTCGGCTGGCAGGTGCACGAGATCGACGGCACCGACATGTACGAGATCGACCGTACCCTCGCCGGACTGCCGCCGGTGGATCCGGGGCGTCGTGGCAAACCCGTGTGCATCATCGCCAACACCGTCAAGGGACAGGGGGTGTCGTACATGATGGAGCGGCCCTACGCCTGGCACATCGGCGGACTCGATGACGAAAAGCTTGCGCAAACCGAGGCGCTGATCGACAGCTACACCGCGCAACGCAAGGCGAGGATCTGAGATGGGCGGCTTCACCTTCAACATCTCCGACATCGCGGCGATGATGAACGCCAGGGACCTGGTGACCAAGAAGATGGTCCAGCTGGTCGAGGATCATCCCGGGGTCTGTTACATCAACTCCGACGGCACCGGCAAATCGGGACCGGTTCGTGATCTGTACGAACGGTACCCGAACCGCGTACTCGATGTCGGCATCGCCGAAATGAACCTGGTCACGGTGGCCGCCGGACTCGCACGCAAGGGCTATATTCCCTACGGGCAGACCTTCGGCCCGTTCCTGTGCGTGCGTGCGCTGGACCAGATCCACAACGATCTTGCCTACAACGACTTGCCGGTGCGCCTGATCGGTACCCACGGCGGGCTGTCCTCCGGCTATGGCCCCACGCACAACACGATCGTCGAGTTCGGCGTCATGAACGCGATTCCCAACATGACGATGATCGCTCCCAGCGATGCCGACCAGTGCGTGCGGATGCTCGAAGCCTCGCTGCAGTGGCCGGGACCGATCTACGTCCGGATCCCGCGCGGCGAGGAGCCGGCCGTCTACAACGCCGACTACGAGTACGTGATCGGCAGGGCGGTGGAGGTCCGCGACGGCAGCGACGTGACGCTGATCGCCACCGGCACCGGCGTCTACAACAGCCTGCGCGCGGCGCTGATGCTGCAGGACGAAGGACTGAGCGTCGGGGTGATCGATATGCACACCATCAAGCCGATCGACCGGGAAGCCATCGTGGGGGCGGCGCGCCGGACCGGCACCCTGGTCACCGTCGAGGACCACAACATCCTCGGCGGGCTGGGGAGCATCGTCGCCGACGTGCTGATGGAGGCCGGTGTGTCCGCGAAATTGAAGAAGATCGGCATTCCCGACGAGTTCGTGAGTTTCGGGTACCCGGAAGAGATCTACCCGCATTACGGATTCGACGGCGCCGGCATCGCGAAGACGGTGCGTGCGTTCTGTCGCTGAGCGACGAGGGCGCGGACGGGGCGGATTCCACAGGAGGCGGCGCATGCAGCAGTTGTTCATCACCGCGGTTCGCGATTTCGTCAAGGGCACGATGGGTACCGTGGAGGCGCGGGAGGTCCCGCTGCCGGAACCGGCCGACGAGGAGGTGCGCATCCGCATCATCCACGCGTCGATCTGCGGTTCCGACGCACACACGCTGAGTGGTCAGCTCGGTGCGTTCGAGGAGACGACCCGATCGATGCTGCCGATGGCGTTCGGCCACGAATTCTCCGGCATCATCGACCGGGCGGGGCGGCGGGCGGAGGCCATCGGTTACCGCACCGGCGACCGTGTCGTGGCGAACTACGCCAGATACTGTTACGCCTGCGATGCCTGTCGCAGCGGACGCGAGAACCTGTGCCCGAACCTGCAGTTCTGCATGAACGGCTTCGCGCAATACGCGTGCTTCCACGTGACGCAGGTGTTCAAGCTTCCCGAGCGACAGGAGCTGTCGACGGCATGCCTGATCGAGCCGCTCACGATCGCCCTGGCGGTGGCCGGGCAGGCGCGGATTTCCTTCGGCAAGTCGGTCGCGATCATGGGCGCCGGTGGCATCGGACTGATGCTGGTGCAACTGGCTCGCCTCGCGGGCGCGTCCGCGGTCACGGTGTTCGATCTCGTGGAGGAGAAACGCGAACTCGCCCGGCGCCTGGGGGCCGACCACGTCTTCGACCCGCGCGAGCAGGGTGTGGTCGAACGGGCGATCGCCGCCGCCGACGGTCGCTACGACTGCGTGCTGGAGGGCACAGGTGCGATGTCGGCGGCCACGATGACCCTCGATCTGCTGGCGCGTGACGGTGACGGCGTGTACTTCGCGATGTACGGCAAGGATCCCGTGCTGCCGCTCGACCTGCACAGTCAGCTCTACTGGGACCAGAAACACCTGCACGGCATGATCATGGGCGCCGGATTGTTTCCCAAGGCCATCCGCATGGCTCCGCGTCTCGATCTCGCATCACTCATCCAGCGCGTGCACCCGCTGAGCAACTACCAGCAAGCGTTCACCGATCTGTTCTCGCGCAAGTTCGCGAAGATCGTGATCAGGATGGACGAATGAGGTGTGTCGCACGCGGACCGATCGGTGCCAGGTGTCCGCGCGTGGGCGTGACGTGCAGCATTTGATCAGAGCACGTGATGAAATAATGGATTCTGTCTAGCATGTGCGAGCGCGGTGGCCGCCTGGTACGTACGCGGTTCAGGCCCCGCCGGCCCGGGAGATAACGAGACGGGAGTTTCCGTCGACCACAACAGACGCCCAGGAGGCACGACCCATGATCGCTCGACAATCACACCCAGGCCGTGCACGGCGGCCATTGGCGCTGGCGGTAGCCGGAGCCACCGCGTTCGTTTTCGGCGCTCCCCTGGTCGCTGCGCAGGCGGCCCTCGAGGAAGTCATAGTCACCGCCCAGAAGCGCGAG
>CAUJIL010000254.1 GCA_963204845.1 Pseudomonadota bacterium
GCGTTGGCTGTAGCGCAGTCCGTTCTCGCACAGGTTCGTCATCACCTGGCGCAGGTGCGTCGGGTCGACGCGCGCCTCCAGTTCGCTGGCTGCCGGGGCCAGCGTGACCGTGATCGAGGCCGCGGAGTCACGCGGCGGGAATTCGTCGGCGAAGCGCTGCAGCCATTCGCCGAGCCGGATCCGTTCCGGGCGTGGCTGCTGCCCGCGCGAGAGCGTCAGCACGCTTTCGATCACCTCGTTGGTACGCTGCGCGTTGCCGAGCACGATCTCGACCAGACGCGCATCCTCCGCCGGCAGTTGCGGTGACTCGCGCAGCAGTTGCGCCGCGTGGCTGATCGAGCCGAGCGGGTTGCGGATCTCGTGGGCAATGCTCGCGGTGAGGCGTCCCAGCGAGGCGAGCTTGAGCTGCTGCGCCTGCTGGGTGATCTGCGAAAAGTCCTCGGCGAACACCAGCGTCCCGTTGCCGGCGGGGCTGGCCAGGTGCGTGAACGACAGCAGTACCAGCGGCCCGTTGTCACGCAGGCACACGGGAGCGCCCGGTTGCTGCGGGTCGACGCGCCAGCGCTCCATCGCCTCGCGCGCCAGTGGCGGCAGACGCAACCGGCGCACCAACCCCTCGGGGTGTGCGTGGTCGCCGATCCCGAGCAGTTGGGCCGCCGCGTCGTTGGCGATGCGCACGCGGTCTTCCGCGTCCAGGAACAGGATGCCGGTGCGCATCCGTTGCACGATCAGCTGGTTGATCCGTTCGAGTTCGGCGACTTCCTCCGCCTTTTCCTGCGCAAGCTGCTGGCTGTGGCGGAGGCGGCCCGCGAGGCGCTGCATCAGCAGCGAACTTGCGAACAGCAGTATCCCCAGCAGACCGGCCGGCAGCAGGGTGCCGATGCGGTTGTCCTGCATCACGATCAGCGCGAGCGCGTCCGCGAGCACCGCCAGGCTCGCGACGGCGGCCACCAGCGTCGCGATCTGTCCGGGCACGAAGATGGCGGCAGCCGCGACGGTCACCATCAGCAGGATCGCGAAACCGCTGTTGATGCCGCCGCTGGCGTGCGTGATCAACACCAGCGCGGCGATGTCGATCACGAACATCGCGAACAGGTGGCGCGGCCGCGGATCGCGCGGGCGTGCGAGCACCGCGACCAGCGTCGCCAGGTTCAGTGCCGCGTAGGGGATCGCGGCGGCCAGGTAGAGCAGCGGCAGGAACGGTGCATCGGCGCGCCCGACGCGGAACACGAAGTAGCTCGCGAGCAGCAGTACCGACAGTGCGAGCCGGTACCACGCGTAGATCCGGAGCAGCGGATCGCTGGTGTAGGCGAATCCGGCCGGGCGTTTGCTCACGTTTCGTCGATTCCCGCGTCGTGCCCGGCACTGCGCCGGTGCAGTTCACAGCAGAACCAGCGACCTTCCGCGGCCACGGCCTGCGAGCGCGGCACGCGCAGCGCACACTTTGCGCATTCCACCATGTCTTCGCTTCGCAGCCGCGCCGACGCCTCGCCGCGCAGGCGCCGGGCCTTCAGCAGGCGGTAGATGCGCCAGCCGATGAAGGCGATGCCCAGCAACAGCAACAGGCGGAACAGCAGCATGCGCGGTGGTCCTCATGGTCGGACTCGAAGCTCGGCTTCCATTCTAGCCCGTCGCAAGGTCCGTGGACGGCAGTGGCGCGACCGCGAACCGGGCCGGAACGTGCCGAGCCGCGTGATCGCTTTGCCGTCGGCACCCCGATTGCGGGACAATCCGGCGCCTCGAACGCAGGAACGTGCTCGCTATGGCCCAGCTCGATGTGGTGATGGCACAGATCAATCCGCTGGTCGGTGACATCGACGGCAACGCCGCGGCGGTGGTGGAGCACTGCCGCGCGGCGCTGCACGCGCACGCGGCGCAGGTGGTGGCGTTCCCCGAGTTGACGCTGACCGGGTATCCGCCCGAGGACCTGCTGCTGCGCTCCAGCGTGGCGGTGCGGGTGGAGCGTGCGCTCGAGCGGCTGTGCCGCGAGCTGCCGCCCGATCTGTGGGTGGTGCTCGGGTATCCGCGGCGCGGCGAGCGGGGACTCTGCAACGTCGCGGGCCTGATCCACGGCGGGGCGATCGTCGCCGAGTACGCGAAGATGGAGCTGCCGAATTACCAGGTATTCGACGAGAAGCGTTATTTCGTCCCCGGTGATGCCCCGTGCGTCGTCGCGATCGACGGCATTCGCGTCGCGCTGTCGATCTGCGAGGACATCTGGCACGAGCGGCCCACTGCGCTTGCGCGGGAGGCGGGCGCCGAGCTGGTGCTGAACATCAATGCCTCGCCGTTTCACGTCGGCAAGCACCTCGAGCGCCGCGGCGTGGTCGAACGCCGCGCGGTGGCGTCGGGCGTAGGCGTGATCTACGTCAACCAGGTCGGCGGGCAGGACGAGCTGGTCTTCGACGGCGGCTCGATGGCAATCGGGCGCGATGGCATGCTGGCCGTGCTGGCGCCGCACTTCGAGGCGGGGCTGCATCCGGTGCGGGTCGTGCGTGATGCCGCCGGCGCGGTGGCGCTGGTGCCGGGCCGCGTGACGCCCGAGCCGAACCTGCACGCCACCGTCTACGCGGCGCTGGTGACCGGGGTGCGCGACTACGTGAACAAGAACCGCTTCCGCGGCGTGGTGCTGGGGTTGTCGGGCGGCATCGATTCGGCGCTGACGCTGGCGATCGCGGTCGATGCGCTGGGGCCGCAGCGCGTCGAGGCCGTGATGATGCCGTTCCACTACACGGCCGCGATGAGCATCGAGGACGCGGCAGCGCAGGCGGCGACACTCGGCGTGCAGTTCCGCGTGATCCCGATCGCGCCCATGTTCGACGCGTTCATGGCCGCGCTGGACGAGGAGTTCGCGGGCCGCACGGTCGACACCACCGAGCAGAACATCCAGGCGCGCTGCCGCGGCGTGCTGCTGATGGCGATCTCGAACAAGAAGGGCAGCCTGGTGCTCACTACCGGCAACAAGAGCGAGATGGCGGTGGGTTACTCCACGCTGTACGGCGACATGGCCGGCGGTTTCGACGTGCTGAAGGACGTGCCGAAGACGTTGGTCTTCGAGCTCGCGCGCTACCGCAACGGCATCGCGCCGGTCATTCCGCAGCGGGTGATCGACCGCCCGCCGTCGGCCGAGCTCGCACCGGACCAGAAGGACGAGGATTCACTGCCACCGTACGCCGTGCTGGACCGCATCCTGGAGCGTTACGTGGAACGCGACATGAGCGCCAACGCGATCATCGACGAGGGTTTCGATCCCGACACCGTGCGCCGCGTGGTGCGCCTGGTCGACCTGAACGAGTACAAGCGCCGGCAGGCGCCGGTCGGGGTGCGCATCACGCGCAAGGCCTTCGGCCGTGACCGCCGCTACCCGATCACCTCGGGCTGGCAGCCGGGGGATTGATCCGCGCCGCCGGTCCCGGTACGTGGGGCCGTGCCAATCCGTCGGCATGAATGCCGACCTACGTGTAGGTCGGGTTTCAACCCGACAGGGTATTCGCAGCAGGGCTCGCAGTCGGCATGAATGCCGACCTACGGGAACAGGTCGCGGTTGTCGAAACGCGGCGGCGTGGCGCGGTCGACCAGTCCGAAGCTCAGTCGGTTGGTCCACGAACGGTCGGCGTCGCCGGGATAGCGCTGGGCGACGAAATTGCCGGACTCGTCGAGCGCGGGATGCTGCGGGTAGTTCGCGCGCAGGGTCGCGACCGCCGTTTCCGCGTGATCGGGCATCTCGAGCAGCAGATAGGCCTGCGCCATGACGGCCAGCCCGTCCGGCACCGCGGGCGTTTCCTGGAAGTTCTCGACCACGTAGCGGCCGCGATTCAGCGCCGCCACATAGGCACGGCGCTTGAAATAGTAGTTCGCGACGTTGATCTCGTAGCGCGCGAGCAGGTTGCGCAGGTGCACCATGCGCGCGCGCGCGTCCGGAGCGTAGTCCGAATTCGGGAAGCGGGACAGCAACTGCGAGAAATCCGCGAACGACTGCCGCGCCGGTCCGGGATCGCGCTTGGTCATGTCGGTGGGCAGGAAGCGTTCCAGCAGCCCCTGCCCTTCGGTGAACGCCGACAGTCCCTTCATGTAGTACGCGTAGTCGACGTTCGGGTGCTGCGGGTGCAGGCGGATGAACCGGTCCGCCGAGGCCACCGCCTCCTCGTGGTCGTAGTTGCGGAAGTGCGCGTAGATCAGCTCGAGCTGCGCTTGCTCGGCGTAGGGGCCGAACGGGTAACGTGCCTCCAGGAGTTGCAGGTTCTTGATCGCCAGGTCGTAATTGCTGCTGTCCAGGTTCTTGCGCGCCGTTTCGTAGAGCTGGCTCTCTCCCTGGTCCGGGGGCACCTCGTCCTCGCTGTTGAACCAGGAGCATCCCGCCACGGCGGCGAGCAGCGTCACGACGAACAGGGTCTGGATCAATCGCATCGGGTATCGACTCGCGGGCTGGAATCCTTGCAGGAGGCCTATTTAACCACAGCGGCCGCGCCACAACCAAAGTGGCACCGGGTCGGCGTTCCCCCTCAACCACCCGGGACGGTCGGCCCTAAAGCCAGTTGTCGATGCGCAGTGTCGGCACGCGGGCGAATTCACGCGTATTGGCTGTCACCAGTGTCAGGCCAGCGGCCAGCGCCTGTGCCGCGATCAGGAGATCGTTCGGGCCGATCGGGGTGCCGCGTCGCGTGAGGTGGTCGCGGATTTCGGCGTAACGCCTGTCCGCAGGGGGTTCCAGCGGCAGGATTTCCAGCGCGGACAACAGCAGGTCGATACGCCTGAGCAGTTGCTCGGATCCCGACTTCCGCGCGCCGTAGCGAAGTTCGGCGGCGACCACGATGCTGGTGCAGATCGACTCTTCGCCGACGGCGGTGATCCGGCTGGCGACCGCGCCATGCGGGTGTCGAAGCAGTTCCGAAACGATGTCGGTGTCGAGCAGGTAGCGACGTGACACGGTCAAATCGCCACGTCGTCCAGCGGCGGAAGGTCCGCATCGATATCGGGCAGTGGCTCCTCGAGCGGCTCCAGCGATGCCAGCAGGGCGAGCAGGCGGCCTTTGCGAACCGGTTCGATGATCAGCCGATCGCCATCCTTGTGCAGGATGGCTTCATCGGTCTCGAGTTCGAACTCGCGGGGAATGCGCACGGCCTGATTGCGTCCGTTGCGGAACAGTCGCACGTGGCGTTCGTTGGGGGGCATGGTGTGGACTCCAGCAAGCATATGCCGAAGCCTATGCCTATCGAAGCCATACCGTCAAATCGAGCATGCTGCGGTCTGGCCACGTGCGCGTGCGGCCTCCTGCGGTCGACGTGTTGCGCACTCGCTGCGCCCGGGCGGACAGCCTCGGGGTCGGGTTGCTAGACTCGCGCCTGGCCGGTACCCCTTGCCGGTGGACCATCGAAGCGACCATGGAACACATCACGCGCACCGCCATCGTGCCCGCCAGCGCCGCCGGTTCGCGCCTCGACCAGGCGGCGGCCGCGCTGTTGCCCGAGTTCTCGCGCACGCGCCTGCAGCAGTGGATCCGCGAGGGCCGGCTGCGCGTCAACGGCGAGGCGCGCGCCGCGCGCAGCGCGGTGCTCGCCGGTGACACGCTGGTGCTGGATGCCGAAACGGCCAGCGAAACAACGTGGAGCGCCACGCCGATGGTGCTGTCGATCCTGTTCGAGGACGAATCGATGCTGGTGCTCGACAAGCCGGTCGGGCTGGTCGTGCATCCGGCGGCCGGGCACGCCGACGACACGCTGCTGAACGGCCTGCTGGTGCATTGCCCGGCGCTTGCCGAATTGCCGCGCGCGGGCGTCGTGCACCGGCTCGACCGCGACACCAGTGGCGTGCTCGTGGTGGCGAAGACGCTGGCCGCGCAGACCGCGCTCAGCGCGGCGATCCAGGCGCGCGAGGTCACGCGCGAGTACCGCGCGGTAGTCAACGGCGTGGTGGTCAGCGGCGGTACCGTCGATCGTCCGATCGGGCGCCACCCGCGTGACCGCCAGCGCATGGCGGTGCTGAATTCGGGTGGCCGGCGCGCGGTGACGCATTACCGCGTGCTGGCGCGCTACCGCGCCCACACGCTGCTCGGCGTGCTGCTGGAGACCGGACGCACGCACCAGATCCGCGTGCACATGGCCTCGATCGGCTTCCCGATCGTCGGCGACCCGGTTTACGGCGGCCGGCCGCGGTTGCCCCGCGGCGCCTCGCACAGCCTGATCGAGTGCCTGCAGGGCTTGCGCCGCCAGGCGCTGCACGCCTTGCGGTTGAGCTTCGCGCATCCGGCGAGCGGCGAGCCGATGTGCTTCGAGGCACCGCTGCCGGCGGATCTGCGTACCCTGATCGATGCGCTGGCCGACGACCGGCGCGAACATGCCGATGACTGAGGAACCCCGCTTCATCGCGCCCGACTGGCCCGCGCCGGCGCGGGTGCACGCCTGCGTGAGCACGCGCTACGGAGGCTTCAGCACCGGGCCGTGGGCCGCGTTCAACCTCGCGACCCATGTCGGTGACGATCCGCGCACCGTCGCGCGCAACCGTGAGCGCTTGCGTGCCGCGCTCGCGCTGCCCGCGGAGCCGCAGTGGCTGGAGCAGGTGCACGGGTGCGAGGTCGTCGAGGCCGCCGCCGGCGGCGCGCCGGTGCGCGCCGATGCGTGCTGGAGCGCGGCTGCGGGCGTGGTCTGCGCGGTGCTGACGGCCGACTGCCTGCCGGTGCTGTTGTGTGATCGCGCCGGTTCCACGGTGGCAGCGGTGCATTGCGGCTGGCGCGGGCTCGCGCACGGGGTGCTCGCTGCCGCGATCCGCCGCCTGCCCGTGCCTGCCGGTGAACTGCTGGCGTGGCTGGGGCCGGCGATCGGACCGCGGGCGTTCGAGGTCGGCGCCGAGGTGCGCACGGCGTTCCTGGAATGCCACGACCACGCCAGCGTCCGGGATGCCTTCGTGCCGCTCTGCGACGGTGCCGCGCGCTATCACGCCGATCTGTACGCGCTGGCGCGCGCGGAACTCGCGCGCCTCGGCGTGCGGCGCGTTTACGGCGGCGGCTGGTGCACACACGCGACGCCGGAGCTGTTCTGGTCGTACCGCCGCGACGGCGTATGCGGGCGCATGGCGAGCCTGGTCTGGATCGGGCCCTGAAACCCGGTCCTGCTTGAATTGCGCGCCGTCGCCCCCAGATCTGTGGTCGTACGCAAGCCCATCGGCTGCCCAATCACAGGTGATGTCTCATGCGCATGGACCGACTGACGAATCAATTGCAGACCGCGCTGGCCGACGCGCAGTCGCTCGCACTCGGACGCGATCACAACTTCATCATGCCGGCGCACCTGCTCGCGGTGCTGCTCGACCAGCAGGGCGGCACGGTGCGTCCGCTGCTGCTGCAATGCGGCGTGGACGTGAAGGCGCTGCGCAAGCGCATCGACGACATCCTGGGGCGCCTGCCGTGCGTGGAGGGCACCGGCGGCGAGGTGCACGTCTCGAACGAGCTGACGCGGCTGCTGAACCTCAGCGACAAGCTCGCGCAGCAACGCAAGGACCGCTTCATCTCCAGCGAACTGGTGCTGCTGGCGGCGCTCGAGGACCGCAGCGGCGTAGGCGAGGCGCTGAAGCAGTCCGGGCTGGAGCGCAGGACGCTGGAACAGTCGATCGAACTGGTGCGTGGCGGCGAGGCGGTGGACGATCCGGAAGCCGAGGGAACGCGCCAGGCGCTCGAGAAATACACCATCGACCTCACCGAGCGCGCCGCGCAGGGCAAGCTCGATCCGGTGATCGGCCGCGATGACGAGATCCGCCGCACCATCCAGGTGCTGCAGCGCCGCACCAAGAACAACCCGGTGCTGATCGGCGAGCCCGGCGTGGGCAAGACCGCGATCGTCGAGGGCCTAGCCCAGCGCATCGTCAACGGCGAGGTGCCGGAGGGCCTGAAGAACCGCCGCTTGCTCGCGCTCGACCTCGGCGCCCTGCTCGCGGGCGCGAAATATCGCGGGGATTTCGAGGAACGTCTCAAGGCCGTACTGAAGGAGATCGGGCGCGAGGAAGGGCGCGTGATCCTGTTCGTCGACGAACTGCACACGATGGTCGGCGCCGGCAAGGCCGAGGGCGCGCTCGATGCCGGCAACATGCTGAAGCCGGCGCTGGCGCGCGGCGAGCTGCACTGCGTGGGTGCGACCACGCTGAACGAGTACCGCGAGCACGTGGAGAAGGACGCCGCGCTCGAGCGCCGGTTCCAGAAGGTGCTGGTCGAGGAGCCGAACGAGGAGGACACGATCGCGATCCTGCGCGGCCTGCGCGAGCGCTACGAGGTGCACCACGGCGTCACGATCACCGACTCGGCGATCATCGCCGCCACCAAGCTGTCGCAGCGCTACATCACCGACCGCCAGCTTCCCGACAAGGCGATCGACCTCGTCGACGAGGCGGCGAGCCGCATCCGCATGGAGATCGACTCCAAGCCCGAGGAACTCGACCGGCTCGACCGGCGCCTGATCCAGCTGAAGATCGAGCGCGAGGCGGTGCGCAAGGACGAGGACCAGTCGGCGCGCCA
>CAUJIL010000255.1 GCA_963204845.1 Pseudomonadota bacterium
TGTTTTCCCCGTCTGCCGCCCGCGCTTCGACCGTGCTCAGCCGATCGCCAGCACCGGCATCGACTTCACGAGCGCGTCGATCGCCTTCATCTGCGCGAGAAAATCTCCTAGCCGATCCAGCGGCAGCGCGCACGGGCCGTCGCACAGCGCGTGCTCCGGATCGGGGTGCGCCTCGAGGAACAGCCCGGCCAGTCCCTGCGACATCCCGGCCCGCCCCAGTTCCACCACCTGCTGGCGGCGCCCGCCCGCGGAGTCCGCGCGCCCGCCCGGCATCTGCAGCGCGTGCGTGACGTCGAAGATCACCGGATAGCCCAGGCGCTTCATGATGCCGAAGCCGAGCATGTCGACCACGAGGTTGTTGTAACCGAAACAGCTGCCGCGCTCGCACAGCATCAGCTCGGCGTTGCCGGCCTCCTCGCACTTGCGCAGGATGTGTGCCATCTCGTGCGGCGCGAGGAACTGCGCCTTCTTGATGTTGATCGGGCGCCCCGTGCGCGCCATCGCGACCACGAGGTCGGTCTGGCGCGACAGGAACGCCGGCAACTGGATGACGTCGCAGACTTCGGCGACCGGCGCGGCCTGCCACGGCTCGTGCACATCGGTGATCACCGGCACACCGAAGGTGCGCTTCACGTCCTCGAAGATACGCAACCCTTCCTCGAGACCGGGGCCGCGGAACGAAGTGATCGACGAGCGGTTCGCCTTGTCGAACGAGGCCTTGAACACATACGGAATGTCGAGCCGCTCGCAGGCATGCACGTACGCATCGGCGACCTGCAACGCCAGCTCGCGCGACTCCAGCACGTTCATGCCGCCGAACAGCACGAACGGCCGGTCGTTCGCGACCTCGATGGCGCCGACGCGCACCGTCTTCAGCGGCGCATCAGACATCGCGACCATGTTCCGCGGCGTACCGCACGGCGGCCTCTACGAAACCGGTGAACAGCGGGTGGCCGTCACGCGGCGTGGAGGTGAACTCGGGGTGGAACTGGCAGGCGACGAACCACGGATGGTCGGGCAGTTCGATCACTTCGACCAGCGTGTGATCGGCCGACCAGCCGGCCACGCGCAGCCCCGCGTCCTGCAGGCGGGGCAGGAAATTGCCGTTGACCTCGTAGCGGTGGCGATGGCGCTCCATGATCTCGGGGGCGCCGTACATCGCGCGCGTCTGCGAGGTTTCCTCGAGGTGGCAGCGCTGCGCGCCGAGGCGCATGGTGCCGCCGAGGTTCGACTCGCGGCTGCGGCGCTCGGTCCTGCCGTCGGCGTTCATCCACTCGGTGATCAGCGCGACCACCGGATGTTTCGTCGCCACGTCGAACTCGGTGCTGTTCGCGTCGGGCATGCCGGCGACGTCGCGCGCGAACTCGATCACGGCCACCTGCAGTCCGAGGCAGATGCCGAGATACGGTATGCGGTTCTCGCGCGCATGGCGCACGGTGGCGATCTTGCCCTCGATACCGCGCTCGCCGAAGCCCCCCGGCACCAGGATCGCGTCGACGCCCTCGAGCGCGCCGGTGCCGTCGCGCGAGGTCTGCTCGGAAGCGATGTAGCGCATCGCGATCCGCGTGCCGGTGCGGATGCCGGCGTGCGTCAGCGCCGCGATCAGCGCCAGGTACGCGACGAGCAGGTCCATGTACTTGCCGACCATCGCGATGGTCGCGCGCCGGTGCGCGTGCAGCTTGCCGTCGACCACCGCCTGCCATTCGTCGAGCCTCGCCGGCGGGCACTCGAGCCCGAGCTTCTCGAGCACGATGTCGTCGAGCCCGTCGCGATGCAGCAGCAGCGGCAGCCGGTAGATCATGTCGACGTCGGGAACCGCGATCACCGCGCGCTCCTGCACGTCGGTGAACAGCGCGATCTTGCGCCGCGAGGACTCGTCGATCGTCACCTCGGAGCGGCACAGCAGGATATCGGGCTGCAGGCCGATCGCGCGCATCTCCTTGACCGAGTGCTGCGTGGGCTTGGTCTTGGTCTCGCCCGCGGAGCGGATGTAGGGCACCAGCGTCAGGTGGATGAACAGCGCGCGCCCGGCGCCGAGTTCGCCGCGCAACTGGCGGCTCGCCTCGAGGAAGGGTTGCGACTCGATGTCGCCGACCGTGCCGCCGATTTCGACCAGCGCGACGTCGAAGCCCTCGGCACCGGCGAGGATGCGGCGCTTGATCTCGTCGGTGATGTGCGGGATCACCTGCACGGTGGCGCCGAGGTAGTCGCCGCGGCGCTCGCGGCGCAGCACTTCCTCGTAGACCTTGCCGGTCGTGAAATTGTTGCGGCAGGTCATGCGCGTGCGCACGAAGCGCTCGTAGTGACCGAGGTCGAGGTCGGTCTCCGAGCCGTCGTCGGTGACGAACACCTCGCCGTGCTGGAACGGGCTCATCGTGCCCGGATCGACGTTGATGTAGGGGTCGAGCTTGAGCAGCGTGACGCGCAGCCCGCGCGCCTCGAGGATCGCCGCCAGCGAGGCCGACGCCAACCCTTTGCCCAACGAGGACACTACCCCACCCGTGACGAATATCAAACGCGTCATGCCTGGCCTTGAACGTGTCGAAACTGACTGGTCTGGACGCGAGGCGACGCCCCGCGAGGATGGGAGGTCACCTTACCAGAAAGGTTCCGCCGCCTCAACGAAACCGCCGCATCAACGAGGCCGCCGCCTTCCCGGCCAGTGCGGGGGTCGCGTGGGCCCGCGACCGACGATGTCCGCGACTCGGCGTTTGCCCGAACAGGCCCGCGATTCGGCGTTTGCCCGAACATGCCCGCGTAGGTTCGGCCTGTGGCCGAACAATTCATGTCCGGGCACAGCCCGGACCTACGCAACCGTCCGGGCACAGCCCGGACCTACGCGGTGGCGTGGACCGGTGCGCCCGTCAGGCCCAGGCGCGAAAGCGCTCCACGAGGTCGCAGACGCGCTGCGAATAGCCCCACTCGTTGTCGTACCAGCTCAGGCACTTCAGGAAGCGCCCGCCACGCACGGCCGTGAAGCCGGCGTCGAAGATCGACGAGTGCGGGTTGCCGATCACGTCGGAGGACACCACCGGCTGCTCGGTGTACTGCAGGATGCCCTTCAGCTGCACCGATCCGGCTGCCTCGGCCATCGCGCGGTGCACGTCGGCGACGCTCACATCGCGCCCGAGTTCGACGAACAGGTCCACCACCGAGCCGTCGGGGACCGGCACCCGCGAGGCAATGCCGTCCAGGCGCCCCTTGAGTTCCGGCAGTACCTTGCCGACCGCGCGCGCGGCGCCGGTGGTGGTCGGGATGATGTTCTCGGCCGCTGCGCGGCTGCGCCGCCAGTCGCTGTGCGGCACGTCGGCCAGGCGCTGGTCGTTGGTGTAGGCGTGCACGGTGTTGATCACGCCCTCGACGATGCCGAAGTTCTCGTGCAGCACGCGCGCCACCGGCGCCAGGCAGTTCGTGGTGCAGCTCGCGTTCGACACGATCCGGTGCCCGGGCTGCAGGCCCGCGTCGTTCACGCCGAGCACCACGGTGTAGTCGATCTCGTCCTTGGCCGGCACGGTCAGGATCACCCGGGCGGCGCCCGCGTCCAGGTGACGCTGCAGCTCGTCGCGCTTCTTGAACTTGCCGGTGGCCTCGATCACCACGTCCACGCCCAGTTCGCGCCACGGCAGCGCAGTCGGATCCTTCTCGCCGAGCATGCGGGTGCGTCCGTGCGCGGTGACCAGGCAGCCGTCCGCGAGCGCCAGCGGTCCGCGGAACGGTCCCATCACGGTGTCGTAGCGCAGCAGGTACATCAGCGCCGCGTCGTCGAACACGTCGTTGATCGCGACCACCTCGACGTCGTCGCGGCGGTCGAGGATGCGGAACACCGAACGCCCGATGCGGCCGAACCCGTTGATTGCAACTCTCATCGTCGTCGTCCTCCCTCAGCCCCGGACCGCGTAGGCACGCACCACGTCGAGCACGCGGCAGGCGTGGCCCAGCGTTTCGTACCATGCCAGCGTCTTCACCATGCGCGTTCCCGCGCGCTGGGTGCCCTGTGCATCGAACAGCAGCGACTGCCGGCAGCCGATCACGTCGGAGGACACGATCGGGTCCTCGGCCACGCCGATCAGCGCCGGGCGCGCCGCCGCCGCCTCCCGCATCACCTGATTGATGCGCTCGGCATCCGCCACCTCGCGCAGCACGCAGTTGAGATCGAGCAGCGAACCGTGCTGCACCGGCACGTTCAGCGCACACCCCGACAGTCGGCCCGCGAAGCGCGGCAGCAGCTGCTCGATGCACGCTGCCGAGGCATTGGCGTTCGGGATGATGTTCTGCGCCGCGGAACGACTGCGGCGCTGGTCTCCCTGCGCGTAGTCCTGCAACGGCTGGTCGCTGGTGTAGGCGTGGATCGTGGTCATGGTCGCGTACTCGACGCCGAGCGCGCGATCGATCGCATCGAGCAGCAGCGCGAAGGCGTTGGTGGTCGGCGAGCCGGCCGACACCACGCGGTCCGCGGCGCTGGCCTCGGCCTCGTTGATTCCCGCTATCAGCACGCGGTCGGGCTGCTCGGCCAGCGAGGCGTAGACCAGCCGCCGGCCGCCGGCGGCGAGCTGCGCCTCGGCGTGCGCGCGCTGGCGGTACCGGCCGGTCGCGTCGATCACGCAGTCGACGCCGAAGGCGTCCCACGGCACGTCACCCGGCGCCACCAGCTGCAGCATGCGCGTGCTGAATCCGTCGCCGCGCAGGTGATTGCCCTCGAGCCGGCACGAAAAACCGTCCTCGGCACCGGTCTCGAGCAGGTACTGCAGCACCTGCGGCTTGCCGATGTCGGCCACCGCCACGATCTCGACGTCGTCCGCCGCCGCGGCCAACCGATAGATCTGGCGCCCCATCTGCCCCAGCCCCATCAGGCCGATGCGTTGTTTACTCTTCGCCTCCGGCATCTCGTTTCTCCCGCTTGCAGGCAATGGACGACCGGCCGCGGGCGTGCACCCCGCGCGCGGTCGTGTGTTCGGGTGGTGCACTCAGTCGATGCGGACCTTGCGCGAGGGAGCCCTCTCGACCTTGGGCAGCACCAGCTCCAGCACCCCGTCGCGGAAGCTCGCGCTGGCCTGGTCGCCGACCACCTCGACCGGCAACGCCAGCGTGCGCTGGAAGCTGCCGCTGGCGATCTCGCGCCGGAAGTAGTCCCCGTGCTCCTCCTTGCTCTCCTTGTGCGTTTCCCCGCGGATCGTGACCGTCTGGTCGGTGAGCGAGATGTGCAGGTCGTCCTTGGTCACGCCGGGAATCTCGGCGCGCACCAGGATCTCCTTGCCGCGGTCGATCACGTCGACCTTCGGCGCGTGCGCCTGGAACGGCCAGCCCATGTCGCCGAGCGCCGGGAAGCCCATGCGCGACATCAGCCCGCGCGAGAGCCGGTCGAACAGCACGTCCATTTCCTCGAAGGGACTCAGCGAGCGCGGCGCGCGCGTCTTCGCCGATGCCGTCACCGCCTGCTGCGCCTTGCCGGTCTTCGGCCTGGCCGCAACGCCCTTGCGGCCCGGTTTCGACTTGTCGTTTGCCATGATCGGGTACTCCTAGCCCCCAACGATACTCACATCAGCCGTGCACGCTCGCGCCGTTGCGCTTCACGAAGGCGATCATCGCATCGGCCACCTGCACCTCGCCAGCATCGAGCTCGAGCGCCGCCCCGTCATCGCCGGTACGCACCACCGAACCCCAGACGCACTGCATCGCCCCGGGTCGATCCTCGGCCGTGCGCAGCTCGCACTGCACACGCTGGTGCCGCGCGAGTTCGTCGCATTCGGTTTCGATGAACAGGCCGTGGGTGCTGGCATCGCGTATCCGGCCGGTGGCGATCGGGAGGCCCCGCCGGTAGATCAGCGTGGCCATCCCCACCGGGACGCGTGCATGGTGACGATGCTCCATGATCCGCCCTCCGTCGCAAAGGTATCGTCACCATTCTTTCCCCGCCCACCCGGGATTGCAATGACTCACGTCAACCGCCCGCGGCCGGCGCCAGCCTGCCGTAGGTGCCGAACAGCGCGCGCAGGCGTGCGGCCAGTTCGGCCGTGAGTTGCCCGGGCTGGCATTGCCAGTTCCAGTTGCCGACCGTGGTGCCGGGGCGGTTCATGCGGTGGCTCGAGTCGAGGGCGAGCAGATCCTGCATCGGGATCACCGCGAGCCGCGCGACCGAGGCCAGTGCCGCGCGCACCAGCGGCCACGGCATCGCTTCGCCGGGAGCGCCGAGGTAGTCCAGCACGTGCCGTCGGGTCGGCTCGTCGAGCGCCTCGAACCAGCCGCGGGTGGTGTCGTTGTCGTGGGTGCCGGTGTAGACCACGTTCAGCGCCTCGTGGTTGTGCGGCAGGTAGGGATTGGCGCCATCACCGTCGAACGCGAACTGCAGCACCAGCATGCCGGGCAGTCCGAAGCGCCGGCGCAGCGCCTCGACCGCGGGCGTGATGATGCCGAGGTTCTCCGCGACCAGCGTGCCCTCCCCGGCGACATCCAGCAGCGCACCGAGCACCGCCTCGCCCGGCGTGTCCTCCCAGTGCCCCACCGCCGCCGACGGCGCCTCGCGATCGATGTGCCAGCAGGCGTGGAAGCCGCGGAAGTGGTCGATGCGCACCAGGTCGAAGCGGCGGCGCTCGGCGGCGATGCGCCGCCGCCACCAGCCGAAACCGTCCGCAGCCATCGCGTCCCAGTCGTAGTGCGGGTTGCCCCAGCGCTGCCCCTCGACGCTGAAGTAGTCCGGCGGCACGCCGGTGACGGTCAGCGGCCGGCCCGCCGCATCGAGCCGGAACAGCCCGCGCGCGGCCCACACGTCGGCGCTGTCGTGCGCGACGAAGATCGGCAGGTCGCCGAAGATCGCCACCGCGTGGCGCGCCGCGTAGGCGCGCAACTCCTGCCACTGGCGGTCGAACACGTACTGCTCGAAACGCAGCGCCGCGATGCGCCTGCGCAGACTGCCGGCCACGGCCGCGAGCGCGCCGGCGTCGCGATCGCGCAGCCCGGGCTCCCAGTCGGTCCAGACGGTGCCGGCGCCGGTCTCGGCGATCGCGGTGAACAGCACATAATCCTCGAGCCAGTGCTGCCCGGCGCACCAGGCCGCGAAGCGTTCGCTGCTGGCACGATCGGTAGCGCAGGCGGCGGCGAAACGCCGCGCCGCCACGTCCAGCGCCCACTGGCGATCGGCACCGTGCTCGCGCACCCGCTGCAGCTCCGCCGCCGCCAGCAGGCCGCGGTCGGCCAGCCAGTCCAGGCTGATCAGGCGCGGATTGCCACCATGCGCGGAGGTGGCGTTGTACGGCGAGCCGTCGGTGTGGGTCGGCGCGAGCGGCAGCATCTGCCACACGCGCGCTCCGGCCGCGGCGAGAAACTCGACGAAACGGTAGGCGGAATGCCCCATGTCGCCGGCGCCGTAGGGCGACGGCAGCGAACTCAGGTGCAGCAGCACGCCTGCAGCGCGCTGCCCGAACAGCGATTCGCTCACGCCGCTCCGCCCGGCGCCGCGGCGCTGCGCATCACGCCGCCCAGCGCGGGATCACCGCCGCCGCGCGTGAACACGTCGGACAGGTAGCCGGGCGGTTCGATGCCGAGCAGCTGGTACAGGTTGCCGAGGTGCCGCCGGAACAGCCGTTCGAAATCACTGACCGACTGTCCGGGGTTGTAGTCGCCGAACCACCAGAACCAGTCCGAGCCCTCGCAGACCGCGAGCTGCTGCGTCGCGCGCTCGCGCAGCTCGGGCGCCAGCCTGTCCGCCGCGATCGCCGCGTCGTAGGCGCGCTTGGCGTCGACCAGCATCTCCCAGCCCCGGTTCTTGTCCGCACTGCCGATCCAGGTCGACAACGTTCCGTAGACCCAGCTGCCGGCCTTCAGCCCGGGGAGTTGCGCACGCGCACCGCAGCGCGCGCTGAAACCGCTGAACGTATCGAGGCGCAAACTGTCGTGCCCCGCCAGCCGGCGATACAGCGCGTCGAGGAAGTGGAACCCGTTCTCGGGATAGTATTCCCAGGCGTTCTCGCCATCGAGCACGATCGAGATCGCGCATTCGCCAGGGCTGGCGCAACTGTCAGCGATGTTCTCCAGATGGTGCACGAAATTGGCCACCGCGTCGTCCGCGTGCCAGCCCGAATACGTGAACCCGATCAGGTCCGACAGCCCGTCGTCACGGAAGAAGCAGTCCACCCCGATGTCCGCGACACGATAGACGCGGTGCCGGCACGGCCCGTGGCCGCCCTGGTGTGGCTCGTCGGTACCGCCGCTGTTGGCCAGCACGCTCCCGCCGCTCGCGACCCATCGGAAACCCTCGTCGGCGATCGCCGCCAGCGCCGGCACGCTGATCGCGCCCTCCGACGGCCAGCAGCCGTGCGCCTCCACCCCCAGATGGCGGCGGAACACCTCGCGACCGTGGCGCAGGTGCCAGCGTGCACGCTCCGCACCGCCGGGGTACTCGTCGACCCCCGGCTGCGGCGCCTCGGGTTCGGTCTGCTGGCCGGCCCGGAGGTCGAGCAACAGCGGCAGGATCGGGTGGGCGTGCGGACTCATCGCGAGCTCGACGCGACCCGCCTCGGCCAGCGCACGGTAGCGCGGCAGCACCGATTCGAGCATCCCGCGCAGCAGCTCCAGCAACTCGCGCCGGTCGTGCACGCTGAAGCCGTGCGCCTTGTCCTGCAGCCGCTGCACGCGCGCATCGCGGCGCCGTTCGGTCTCGGCGATCCAGCCGAGGTGATACCAGACCAGCAGGTCGGCGAGGAACTGGTTGTCGACGTAGCGCAGCGCGTCCGGGTTCGCCACCACCCAGTCGGCGATCGCGGCCAGGCGTCCGAAGGCCGCGAAACGATCGATCACGCGCTGGCGATTGACGCGCAGGCACTGCTTGACCAGATGGGCACGCTCCTCGGCGCCGACGGGCAGTGCCGGCTCGGCCAGCGCCGCGAGCAGCGGGTCGCGGATCGGAGCGCCGTTTGCGAGGTGCGCGGCCAGCTGCTCCGCGTAGTCGGCGATCTGCTCCAGCAGCACCGGCGCGAAGTTCACCACCGCGCGCGCGGCAGGTTCCGCCTCGAGGTGAGCGGCCATGTCCACGTAATCCTTCAGCGCGTGCAGGTAGGTCCACGGGAACTGGTAGTGGCCGTTGCGCAGGTCGCGGTATTCCGGCTGGTGCATATGCCAGCACAGGATCACCGGCATCCGCTCACGCTCAGCCATGGTGGAGCTCCTGTCCGAGCATCTCCGGCGTCACCAGCACGATGCCCTTCGGCGACACGTGGAAGCGCCGCGCGTCCTCGGCCGCATCGAAACCGATCACGGTGCCGGGCGGAATCTCGCACAGCTTGTCGATCACGGCACGGCGGATGCGGCAGTGGCGCGCGATATCGACCTCGGGAAAGATCACCGAGTCCTCGATCGTCGTGTAGGAGTGCACGTGCACGCCGGAGAACAGCAGCGAGCGCGTGACCTGCGCGCCGGAGACGATGCAGCCCCCGGAGACCATGGAATCGACCGCCATGCCGCGGCGCCCCTCGTCGTCGAACACGAACTTCGCCGGCGGCACCTGCTGCTGGTAGGTCCAGATCGGCCACTCGTCGTCGTAGAGGTTCAGCTCCGGAGTGATGCCGATCAGCTCCATGTTGGCTTGCCAGAACGAATCGACCGTCCCCACGTCGCGCCAGAAGCCGTGCGCGCCGGTCTGCGGGTCGCGGAACGGATAGGCGTAGACGGTGTGCTTGCGGATCACCGACGGGATGATGTCACGGCCGAAATCGTGCGTTGATCCCTCGAGCGCCGCATCGCGCTCGAGTTCCGCGAACAGCAGCCGCGTGTTGAATACATAGATCCCCATCGAGGCCAGCGCGCGCGTCGGGTCCTCGGGCACCGGTTGCGGATGCGCGGGCTTTTCGGTGAACTCGGTGATGCGCCACTCCGCGTCGACCGCCATCACGCCGAAGGCGGTCGCCTCCTCCAGCGGCACGTCGATGCAGCCCACGGTGACGTCGGCGCCGCTCTCGACGTGCGCGGCGAGCATGCTGCCGTAGTCCATCTTGTAGACGTGGTCGCCGGCCAGGACGAGCACGAACTCCGGCGCGTGGCGGCGGATGATGTCGATGTTCTGCAGCACGGCGTTCGCAGTTCCCTCGTACCACGAGGTCTCGATGCGCTGCTGCGCGGGCAGCACCTCGACGAACTCGCCGAGTTCGGCGCGCAGGAAGCTCCAGCCGTGCTGGATGTGGCGGATCAGCGAGTGCGATTTGTACTGGGTCAGCACGCCGACCCGCCTGATCCCCGAGTTCACGCAGTTGGAAAGCGGGAAATCGATGATGCGGAACTTGCCGCCGAACGGCACCGCGGGCTTGGCCCGCCAGTCGGTGAGCTGCTTCAGCCGCGAGCCGCGGCCACCGGCGAGGATCAATGCCAGCGTGTCGCGTGTCAGACGGCTGACGAAACGGCCCGAGCGCGCGGTCTTCATCGAGCAACCTCCCTGGCGGAACCCGCCGCGTCGCGGCGGACCCGGTTTGTAACTGTCACCATAATGCTTTCTAATCATGACAGCTGTTCGCCGATCAAGACCAATCCGACCCTTCACGATGTACCACAGCCTTGACCTGGATCACGCCGGACCGGACGCCCCGTTGCTCGCGCGCGACGACGTGCAGCGTCTGCTGCAGTGCCGGCACCACGATCCCTTCGCCCTGCTCGGGCGCCACGGCGATACCCTGCGCCTGTGGCGGCCGTGGGCGGTGGCGTTGTGGGTGGGCGAGGAGCGCCTGGCGGCGCGGCGCGTGGCCGGCAGCGGGCTGTTCCTGCTCGAGGGTCCGCAGGTCACCGCGCTGGCACCGCACCCCCCGATCCACTGGCGCGACGCCGGCGGCGGCATCCATTGCGACATCGACCCCTACGGTTTCGCGCTGCAGATCGGAGATCTCGACCTGCACCTGTTCGGCGAGGGGCGCCACCGGCACGCCTACCGCGTGCTCGGCGCGCATCCGTGCGTGGTCGACGGCATCGCCGGTACGCGCTTCGCGACCTGGGCGCCGAACGCCGAGCGCGTCAGCGTGGTCGGCGAGTTCAACCACTGGGACGGCCGCTGCCACCCGTTGCGCGTGCGCGGCGGCAGCGGCGTGTGGGAACTGTTCGTGCCCGAAGTGGCGGCCGGTGCGCTGTACAAGTTCGAACTGCGATCGCGCGACGACGGTGCGCTGCACCTGAAGAGCGACCCGTACGCGCGCCAGTGTGAACGCCGGCCGCACACCGCGTCGGTCGTCTGCGCGCCGGGCGCGCACGTCTGGGGCGACGAGGCGTGGCTGCGCGCGCGACGCGAGCGCGACTGGCAGCACGCGCCGCTCAGCATCTACGAACTCCACCTGGGCTCGTGGCAGCGCGACGCGGACGGCGATTTCCTCGATTACCGCGAACTCGCGCACCGCGTGGTCGACCACGTGCTGGCGCTCGGCTTCACGCACATCGAGCTGATGCCGGTGACCGAGCATCCGCTGGACGGCTCCTGGGGCTACCAGGCTACCGGTTACTTCGCGCCGAGCAGCCGCTTCGGCACGCCCGACGACTTCCGCTACTTCGTCGACCACTGCCACCACCACGGCATCGGCGTGCTGCTCGACTGGGTGCCGGCGCACTTCCCGCGCGACCAGCACGCGCTGGCACGCTTCGACGGGTCCACGCTCTACGAGCACGCCGACCCGAAGCGCGGCGAACACCGCGACTGGGGCACGCTGATCTTCGACTTCGGCCGCAACGAGGTGCGCAACTTCCTGCTCGCGAGCGCGAACTGCTGGCTCGAGGAGTTCCACATCGACGGCCTGCGCGTGGACGCCGTGGCCTCGATGCTGTACCTGGACTATTCGCGCCAGCCCGGCGACTGGACGCCGAACGAGCACGGCGGCCGCGAGAACCTCGACGCGATGCGCTTCCTGCGCGAACTGAACGAGATGACCCACGGCGAGCATCCGGGCACGCTGACGATCGCCGAGGAGTCGACCGCCTGGCCGCAGGTGACGCGGCCGGTGTGGCTGGGCGGGCTCGGTTTCTCGATGAAATGGAACATGGGCTGGATGCACGACACGCTGGGCTACCTGGCGCACGACCCGGTGCATCGCCACTACCACCACCAGGACCTCACCTTCGGGCTGCTGTACGCGTTCAGCGAGAACTTCCTGCTGCCCTTCTCGCACGACGAGGTGGTGCACGGCAAGCGCTCGCTGATCGGGCGCATGCCCGGCGACGAGTGGCAGCAGTTCGCCAACCTGCGCCTGCTCTACGTGTACCAGTACACCTATCCCGGCGCAAAGCTGCTGTTCATGGGCAGCGAGTTCGCGCAGCGCGCCGAGTGGAACCACGACCGCGCACTCGACTGGCAGCTGCTCGAGGGTTACCGCGAGCGCGGCGTGTTCACGCTGCTGCGCGACCTGAACCTGCTCTACCGCAACGAACGCGCGTTGCACGGCGCGTGCTTCGAGCAGCGCGGCTTCGAGTGGATCGACTGCCACGACGCAACCCAGTCGGTGATCAGCTACCTGCGCCGCGATGGCCCCGACTACTGCATCGTGGTGCTCAATTTCACGCCGGTACCGCGCCACGGCTACCGCATCGGTGTGCCGGAGGGCGGACGCTGGCGCGAACTGCTCAACAGCGACTCGCGCTACTACGCCGGCAGCGATCTGGGCAACTCCAGCACGCTCGAAGCGGTGGCCGGGCCGCTGATGGGCCACCCGTGGACGCTGAGCGTCACGCTGCCGCCGCTGGCCGGCATCGTGCTGGCGCCGTGGCGGGACTGAAGCCATGCGCGTGCTGTTCGTCAGCTCCGAGATCCACCCGCTGATCAAGACCGGCGGGCTGGCGGACGTGAGCGCGAGCCTGCCGCGCGCGCTGCAGACGCTGGGCCACCAGGTCACGCTGCTGATGCCCGCCTACCGCGACGCGCTCGCCGCCGCGAGCGCGCTCGGCGTGCGGCTGATCGCCACGCACACCATCGACGGGCAGCACGTGCGCCTGCTGCAGACGCGGCTGCCGCGCGCGCGCAACCGCGTCTGGCTGCTCGACTGCCCGCCGCTGTTCGACCGTCCCGGCAACCCGTACCAGGGCCCCGATGGCCACGATTACCCCGACAACGCCGAGCGTTTCGCGCTGCTGTGCCGCGCCGCCGCGCTGCTCGCCGAGGACCGCCTCGGTATCGGCTGGCGGCCCGAGGTGGTGCACAGCAACGACTGGCAGAGCGCGCTGGTGCCGCTGCTGCTGCAGGACGTGCGCCCGCGGCCCGCGCTGGTGTTCACGAT
The DNA here is from genome assembly GCA_963204845.1 of Pseudomonadota bacterium. Lineage (GTDB taxonomy): Bacteria > Pseudomonadota > Gammaproteobacteria > Pseudomonadales > UBA5518 > UBA5518. The sequence continues at coordinate 13,227 of CAUJIL010000255.1, forward strand.
CCACAACCTCGCCTACCAGGGCCTGTTCCCGGCCGCCACGCTGCAGCGCCTGGCGCTGCCGGCGCGGTACTGGCATCCGGATGCGCTCGAATTCCACGGCATGCTGAGCTTCATCAAGGCCGGCATCGTGTTCGCCGACCGCGTGAACACGGTCAGTCCCCGCTATGCGAGCGAGATCCAGCAGCCGGCGTTCGGGTACGGCCTCGACGGGCTGCTGCGCCACCGCGCAGCGGTGCTGAACGGCATCCTGAACGGCATCGACGACCGCGAATGGAACCCCGCGCACGATGCCGCGCTCGCGCACCGCTACGGCACCACGACGCTCGGCCGCAAAAGCGCCAACAAGCGTGCGCTGCAACAGGAACTGGGGCTGGCGTCCGACGAGGCGACCCCGCTGTTCGCGTTCATCGGCCGCCTGGTCGAGCAGAAGGGCATCGACCTGCTGCTGGCTGCGCTGCCGGAACTGGTGCGGCACCCGGCGCAGGCCGCGATCCTCGGCAGCGGCGAGGCGTCCAGCGAGGCCGCGCTCGCGGCGCTGGCGCAGGCGCACCCGGGGCGCATCGCGTTCCGCACCGGTTTCGACGAAGCGCTCGCGCATCGCATCGAGGCCGGCGCGGACGTGTTCCTGATGCCCTCGCGCTTCGAACCGTGCGGACTGAACCAGATGTACAGCTTGCGCTACGGCACGGTGCCGGTGGTGCACGCGGTGGGCGGGCTGGCCGACACCGTGGTCGACGCCACACCCGAGGCGCTCGCCGACGGCAGCGCGAACGGCTTCCACTTCCTCACCGACACGCCGGAGGCGCTGCTGGCGGCGGCACGCCGCGCGCTCGCGCTGCACGCCGACCCCGAGGCCTGGCGGCGGCTGCAACTGAGCGGCATGCGCGCGGACCTCTCGTGGCGGCGCAGCGCACGCGCCTACGAGCAGCTCTACGCTAGCGCGCTGGCCGGCGCAGCCGTCGCCTGATTTTTCGTTATACTCCGGGCCCGACCACGGAGCACGATCCAGCCATGCCTGGCACCCGCTTTTCCCTCGAGGTCCAGCCGCGCCTGCCGCCGGAACTCGCGCGCCTCGACGAACTCGCGAACAACCTCGTCTACTCGTGGGACCGCCGCGTGCGCGCGCTGTTCGCGCGCCTCGACCGCACGCTGTGGAACGCCTGCGGCGCCAACCCGCGGGTGTTCCTGCGCCGGGTGGCGCAGCAGATCCTCGACGAGGCCGTCGAGGACCGCACCTACCTCGAGGAGTACCGGCGGGTACTCAGCAGCTACGAGGCGTACATGGAGCGCGAGATGCGCCCCGAGTGCGAGCACTTCCTCGACGCCGACGAGGACCTGGTCGCGTACTTCTGCGCCGAGTTCGGCCTGCACGAGAGCTTCCCGATCTACTCGGGCGGCCTCGGCATCCTGGCCGGGGACCACTGCAAGGCCGCCAGCGACCTCGGGATTCCGTTCGTGGGCGTCGGCCTGCTCTACCACAACGGCTACTTCACGCAGACCATCGACGGGCACGGCAACCAGATCTCGCAGATCGTGCCCTCCGACTTCAACGACCTGCCGATCCGCCCGGCGCTGATCGGCGGCGAGCGCCTGCGCGTCGACCTCGACTTCCCGGGCCGCACGGTCGCGGTGCACGTCTGGGAAGCGCGTGTGGGCCACATCCGGCTGTTCCTGCTCGACACCGACCTGCCGGAGAACACCGAGGCGGACCGCCGCATCACGCGCCAGCTCTACGGCGGCGGACGCGAGATGCGCATCGAACAGGAGATCGTGCTCGGCATCGGCGGCACGCGCGCGCTGCGGCGCATGGGCCTGCGGCCCACCGCGTGGCACATCAACGAGGGGCACGCGGCGTTCCTGGTGCTCGAGCGCTGTCGCGAATACGTGCAGGAGGGGCTCACGCTCGCCGAGGCGCTGGAGATCGTCGCCGCCGGCACCGTGTTCACCACGCACACACCGGTGCCGGCCGGGCACGACATCTTCGACGCCGGCCTGTTCGAGACCTACTTCCGCGATTTCGCGACCGGCCTCGGCGTGGGCATGCCGGAACTGATGGCGCTCGGCAGCCTGCCGGCGCCCAACGGCAGCTTCAACATGACCACGCTGGCGCTGCAGGGATCGCGCTTCCACAACGGCGTCTCGCGCATCCACGGGGGCGTCGCCTCGGTGATGGAGCAGGCCGTCTGGCCGCAGGTTCCGCCCGACGAGAACCCGATGACCTACGTCACCAACGGCGTGCACGTACCGACCTTCCTCGCCAACGAATGGTTCAACCTGTTCGAGATGCGTTTCGACGAGTGGCATGCCGAGCTGTCGAATCCCGAGTACTGGGAGCGCATCGACCAGATCCCCGACTACCAGTTCTGGAGCGTTCGCAAGCAGCTCAAGGAATGGCTGCTGCAGGACCTCACGCGGCGCGTCGAGCGCCAGTACCGGCGCAACGGCGAGAGCGAGGCGACCATCGCGCGCGTCACCCGCCTGATCGCACGCCCCGAGGCCGACACACTGGTGATCGGTTTCGCGCGGCGTTTCGCGACCTACAAACGCGCCACGCTGCTGTTCTCCGATCCGGCGCGCCTGGCGCGCATCCTGAACGATCCGGAACGACCGACGGTCATCGTGTTCGGCGGCAAGGCGCACCCCAGCGACGCACCGGGTCAACACCTGATCAAGGTCATCCACGAGTTCGCGCACCGCCCCGAGTTCCAGGGCCGCATCATCCTGCTCGAAGGCTACGACATCCGCCTGGCCCGCCAGCTGGTCTCCGGTGTCGATCTCTGGCTGAACACGCCGGAGTATCCGCTGGAGGCAAGCGGCACGTCCGGGCAGAAGGCCGCGATCAACGGCGTCATCAACCTCAGCGTGATGGACGGCTGGTGGGGCGAGGGTTTCAACGGCGAGAACGGCTGGGGCATCGCCCCGCGCGATCCGCGGCTCGACCTCGAGCAGCGCAACCGCGACGAAGGCAAGGACCTGCTCGACCTGCTCGAGCACGAGGTGCTGCCGCTGTATTTCGCGCGCGACGGCCACGGCTACTCGCGCGGCTGGGTGAAGATGGCGAAAGCCTCGATGAAGTCGATCATCCCGCGCTTCAATTCGCGGCGCATGGTGATGGACTACATCACGCGGCTGTACTGCCCGGCGCGCGAGCAGCACCGCCGGCTGTCGGCCGACAGCGCAGCCGGTGCGCGTGAACTCGCCGCCTGGAAGCGCCGCGTGCGCTCGTGCTGGGCGGGCGTGCGCATCACGCTCGCCAACGAGCCGCCCGGCGCCGTGCACCACGACCAGACCGTGCCGCTGCGCGTGCGGCTGCTGCTGAACGGCCTGCAACCATCGGATGTCGTGGTCGAGTGCCTGATCGATCCGTCACCCCAATCCGACGAGACGAGTCCCCAGCGCGTGCAGCTCGAGGCGGTGCCCGAAGGCGGCGAGGAACGCGTGTTCGCGGCCGATTTCCACGCGCTGAACGCCGGGCTGCAGGAGATGCGCATCCGCGCCTACCCCTACCACCCGCTGCTCAGCCACCGCTTCGAGCTCGGCCTGATGATCTGGCTGTAGGTCCGCGCTGTGCCCGGACATTGTTCGGCACCTCGTTCGGCCACAGGCCGAACCTGCGGGTTCGCGTAGGTCCGGGCTGTGCCCGGACATTCGTGCGGCCACAGGCCGAACCTACGCGGTGGGGTCCGCGGCGGCATGCTGATCGCGATACATCGCGATCAGCGCTGCGGTCGAGGGGTCCACATCGTGCGCGGCGGTCGGGGCCCCGCGCAGCGCCGCGTGCACCGCCTCGCCGAGCCGCTTGCCGAGTTCCACCCCGAACTGATCGAAGGAATTCAGCCCCCACAGGTAGCCAGCGGCGACGGTGCGGTGCTCGTACAGCGCGATCAGCGCACCGAGTGTGCGCGGCGTCACGCGCTCCATCACGATCGTGTTGCTCGGCCGGTTGCCCGGCATCACGAGGTGCGGCGCCAGCCGCTCGGCCTCCTCCTCCGTCACGCCGCGCGCGGCGAGTTCGGTGCGCGCCTCCGCCAGCGTGCGCCCCAGCATCAGCGCCTGGCTCTGCGCGATGCAGTTCGCGACCAGGTGCGCGTGCTGCGCCGCGTTGGCGCTGTGGCTGGCAAGCGGCAGCACGAAATCCACCGGCACGATGTCGGTGCCCTGGTGCAGCATCTGGTGGAACGAGTGTTGTCCGTTGGTGCCGGCCGTGCCCCAGACCACGCCCGCACTGGCCTGAGGCAGCGGCGCGCCGTCGACGCCCACCGACTTGCCGTTGCTCTCCATCACGAGCTGCTGCAGGTATTCGGGCAGCCGTGCCAGGCCCTGGTCGTACGGGATCACCGCCAGCGAGCTGCACCCCAGCACGTTGCGATACCAGACGTCGAGCAGCGCCAGCACCAGCGGCAGGTTCGCCGCGGCCGGCGCGTCGATGAAATGACGGTCCATCGCGCGCGCCCCGGCGAGCAACTCGTCGAAGGCATCGGCGCCGGTGGCGATCGCGATCGGCAGCCCGATCGCCGACCACAGCGAATAGCGGCCGCCGACCCAGTCCCACATCGGCAACACGTTGTCCGCGGCGATGCCGAACGCCACCGCCGCCGCCACGTTCGACGACACCGCGAGGAAATGGCGCGCGACGTGCTCCGGCGGGCAGCCGGCCGCGCTCAGCCAGCGGCGCGCGGCCAGCGCGTTATGCAGCGTTTCCAGCGTCGAGAACGATTTCGACGCGACCACGAACAGCGTGCTCGCCGGCTCCAGAGCACCCAGCGTGTCCTCGAGGTCGCGCGGATCGACGTTCGAGACGAAATGGCAGCGCGGACTCGCACCGCACAGGTGCCCCAGCGCACCGGTCACGAAGGCGGGCCCCAGATGCGAGCCGCCGATGCCGATGTTGACCACGTCGCGCACCGCACGCCCGCTCCAGCCGGTCCACGCGCCCTTGCGCAGCCGGGAGGCGATCGCCGCGATGCGCGTGCGCACCGCGGCGACCTCCGCGGCCTGGGGCAGCGCGGCACCGGCGTCGCTGCCACGCAGTGCGGTGTGCAGCACGGCGCGCCGCTCGGTGGGGTTCATCGTTTCGCCGGCGAACTGGCGGCGCACGCTGGTGGCGACGTCACGCTCGTGCGCCAGCGCGAGCAGCGCGGCCAATGTGTCCCGATCGACGAGGTTCTTCGAGTAATCCAGCGTGAGTCCCGCGGCCTGCAGCCGCATGTGCTGCGCGCGGGCGGGATCGGCCGCGAAGGCCGCGCGCAGCGAGAAGCCGCGCAGCGCGTCACGCCGCACCAGCACCGCGTTCCAGGCGGGACCGCCTGCGAGTTCCTTCGTCATGCTTGCGTTCCCTTCCCTTTGCCAGGTTGCGCCCGCGCGGGCCGCGTCGTCAGAATGCACCCGCAGTGTTTCACTCTAGCGTACGGCGGCATGACGGAACAGCAACGCGGAATCACCCTGATCGGCATGCCCGGCTGCGGCAAGAGCACCGTTGGCGCCCTGCTCGCCAAGCGCCTGGGACTCGGGTTCCTGGACACCGACGCGGTGATCGAGGCGCGCAGCGGGCGATCGCTGCAGCGCATCGTCGACGAGGACGGTGCCGCGCGCCTGCGCGCGATCGAGGAGGACGTACTGGTGCACACCGACGCCCACGCGCGCGTGGTCGCCACCGGTGGCAGCGCGGTGTACGCGGATGCGGCGATGCGCCATCTGGCGTCGGCCAGCACCATCGTCTACCTGGAGGTCGGGCTGGAGGAGCTCCACCGGCGCGTGGCGGACTGGGCGACGCGCGGACTGGTACGCGCCCCGGGCCAGGGCGTGTCCGAGCTGTTCGCCGAACGCACGCGGCTGTACCGGCGTCACGCCGAGGTGCGCGTCCCCTGCGACGGCCTGACGCCGGCGGACGTGGTCGAGCGCGTGGTCGCGGCGCTGCTCAGCCGCGGTGATAACGTTGCGGAACGAACGGCAACTTCGACACCGTGACCGGGCGCGGGCGCTCGCGCACCAGCGCGTACAGCGCCGTGCCAGGGGCAGCGAAAGCGCGTTCGACATAGCCCATCATCACCGGTCCGCCGACGCTGGGACCGAAGCCACCACTGCTCACCTCGCCGACCGGGTTGCCGTCGGCGTCGGTCAGCAGCGCGCCTTCGCGCACCGGCACGCGTTCTTCGCCACGCAGCCCCACCCGCCGCCGGGCCGTGCCGTCGCGCAGTTCGGCATCGATACGCTGCGCTCCCGGGTAACCGCCCGCGCGTGCTCCGCCAGGGCGGCGCACCGCCGGGATCGCCCACGCCAGCCCCGCCGCGACCGGCGTGATCGCCGGTCCCAGTTCGTGCCCGTACAGGCACAGTCCGGCCTCGAGGCGCAGCGAATCACGCGCGCCGAGACCGACCGGTGCCACCGCCTCGTGCGCGAGCAGGAGGCGGGCGATGCGCTCGACGTGCGCGGGCGGCACCGAGATCTCGAAACCGTCCTCGCCGGTATAACCGGAACGCGTGACGAAACACGGCACCCCGTCGATCACGCACTGCATGCCGTTCATGAACACCAGCCCCGCGACCGCCGGCGCCAGCGCAGCGAGCACCGCGACCGCAGCCGGCCCCTGCAGTGCGAGCAGGCCCTGCCCCGCGAGTTCCTCGACCTCCAGCCCCGGCAGCCCGGCGCGCAGATAGGCCACATCCGCCTGCTTGCACCCGGCGTTGACGACCAGGAAGAAGGTCTCCGAATCCCGGCGCGTGACGATCAGGTCATCGAGCACGCCGGCCTGCTCGTTGGTGAACAGCGAATAGACCTGCTTGCCGGGTGCCAGGCCGAGCAGGTCCGAGGGCAGCAGCCGTTCGAGCGCCTCGGCGGCGCCGGCGCCACGCACCAGCACCTGCCCCATGTGCGAGACGTCGAACAGTCCCGCCGCGGCGCGCGTGTGCAGGTGCTCGCGCACGATGCCCTCCGGGTACTGCACCGGCATCTCGTAGCCGGCGAACGGCACCATGCGCGCACCGAGCGCGAGATGCAGGGCGTGCAGCGGGGTACGGTTCATCGAGCCTCCGGTGGGCGATTGCGGTGCCGGGTACCGGCGGCGCCGGACCCGCGCGCATTCTGGCCATTCACCCCACCGGCGTAAAGATCACGGCTGGATTCCCGGCGCTCAGACGAGCGCGATGCGCGGCGACGCCAGTTCCACCCACAGCGCGGGCGCACCGCCCGACAACCCCTCGGCCGCGGACGGCGCGCGTCGCTGCACCAGCGAGGCCGGGCACGCCACACCATCGGCCACGGCCGGACGCAGGGTCTGCGCGAACAGCACACTGCCGCCGGCGAGCAGCACGGCAGCCAGGACGACGTTTTTCAGGGACCCGCTCATGACACCCTCCCGATTCCAGCCGCGTGCAATCGCCGCTCTTGCCCTATGGACGCGGCCGAGTGCCGGATGGATTCAGGCGTCGAAAAAATCAGCCGCGCCGCAGCTTGTCGACGATCGGGTTGCCGGCTGCGGAATCGACGTGCGCACCGGCGACCAGCGAACCACCGTCGACCACGAGATCGATGCCGGTCGCCCACGAGGCGAGGTCGGAGACCAGGAACAGCGCGGCACCCGCGATGTCGACCGGCATGCCGATGCGGCCGAGCGGGATGGTGCCTGAAAGTTCGTCTTCGCTGTTTTCCCACAACACGCGCGACATACGCGTCTTCACCACACCGGGCGACAACGAGACCACGCGCACCCCCGGCGCGAATTCGCCGGCCAGTTGTCGCGTCAACCAGTGCAGCGTGGCCTTGCTGGCCTCGTAGGTGCCGATGAACGGCGCGTGGCGCTGTGCCCCCACCGTCGTCACGTTCAGGATCACGCCACCATTGACGCGCATCCAGTGTCGCCACGCCTGCTGCGCGAACAGCAACGGACCCTCGACGTTGACCTCGAAGGTCTTGCGCCAAGCCGCCAGCTCGACGTCTGCCAGCGGGCCGAAGGCGGGGCTGGTCGCGGCGTTGTTGACCAGGATATCGAGCCGGCCGAAGCGTTCGAGCGCTGCCGCGACGCAGGCGTTGGCGTGCGCGGGGTCGCCCGCGGAGCCCGCCACGTCCATCGCCACGCCGCTGCCCGGCAGCGCGGCGCTGATCGCGTCGAGCTCCACGCGCGCGGCGTCGAGCTCGTGCTGGCGGCGCGCCGTGATGCAGACGTTCGCGCCATTGCGCAGGAATGCCTCCGCGATCGCGAGCCCGATGCCGCGCGAGGCGCCGGTGATCAATGCGGTGCGTCCGTCCAGACGCAAGGGGGCTAGCGGATCGCTCATCGGGTTGCTCCGGTACCATGAGTGCGGCGTGCCAGCGGCCGCTCGCCACAGTATGCATTGCCATCGCCGGCGCATGCATCCAGAATCCGGTTTCGTCCCACACGCCGTGCACGCCGAGCCGATGTCCCCTGCCGCAGTACGCCTGGTCGCCGACGTCGGCGGCACGCACACCC
>CAUJIL010000256.1 GCA_963204845.1 Pseudomonadota bacterium
CGGACTTCCTCGAGCGTCTGGAGACGTTGGGTGTGCAGTTTCACGATCATCCTCCGATGATCCCAAAACCCACCCCCTTCAGGCTCACTTCCCGTTGGAATCACGCCCCCGCTTCAGGCTCATGTGCCGTTGGACAAGGCTGGCGGTTGCCATGCCGCGGCCTTTTATTCACCATACGCATCCCGTCCGATCGAGGCCGCCACGCTCTTGAACGACACCCCGCTGGAACTGCTGTTCGGCATCCTGCTCGCCTGCCTGCTGATGTCGGCGTTCTTTTCCGGCTCCGAGACCGGGATGATGTCGCTGAACCGCTACCGGTTGCGGCACCTGCGCAAGAACCACCGCAGCGCCCGCCTCGCGGCGAAGCTGCTCGATCGTCCGGACCGGCTGATCGGGCTGATCCTGATCGGCAACAACCTGGTGAACATCCTCGCTTCGGCGATCGCCACCGTGATCGCGCTGCGGCTGTGGGGCGACGCCGGGATCGCGATCGCCACCGGCGCGCTCACCGTCACTATCCTGATCTTCGGCGAGGTCACGCCGAAGACGCTCGCCGCGCTGCACCCGGAGCGGATTGCCTTTCCGGCGGCGTACGTGCTGAACGCGCTGATGTACGTGCTGCAGCCGGCCGTGTGGTGCATCAACCGCGTCACCAACGGCCTGCTGCGGCTGCTCGGAGTCGACCCGGACCGGCGTTCCGACGACGTGCTGAGCTCCGAGGAACTGCGCACCATCGTCGGCGAGGCGGGTCCGATGATCCCGCCGCGCCACAAGCGCATGCTGCTCAGCATCCTCGACCTCGAGGAGATCACGGTCGACGACATCATGGTGCCGCGCCAGGACATCTTCGGCATCGACCTCGCCGAGGACGACGCCCGCGTGATCGCCGCGCTGCGCGCCAGCGAACACACGCGCGTGCTGCTCTACCGCGAGGACATCGGCAACGTGCAGGGCATACTGCACCTGCGCACCGTGAGCAGCTTCGTGCACGGCGAGCGCCTGGATCGCGAGGCGATGCAGCGCGCGGCAACGGAGCCCTACTACGTGCCGGAAGGCACGCCGCTGCATACGCAGTTGCTCAACTTCCAGAAGCTCAAACGACGCATCGGCATCGTGGTCGACGAGTACGGTTCGGTGCGCGGCCTGGTGACGCTGGAGGACATCCTCGAGGAGATCGTCGGCGAGTTCACCTCGAACATCGGCAGCCAGTCACCGGAAATCGTCGCCCAGCCCGACGGCAGCTACCGGATCGACGGCGGCACCGCGATCCGCGAAATCAACCGCTCGCTGCACTGGGAGTTGCCGGTCGACGGGCCGAAGACGCTGAACGGGCTGATCGTCGAGCACCTCGAGACGATTCCCGAAGCGCACGTGGGAATGCGCATCGGGCGCTACCACTTCGAGATCCTGCAACTGCAGGGCAAGGTGATCCAGAAAGTCCTGGCGCGACGCGCACGGCACGCCTGAAGACGGTGCTCACCCACCGCCCGCGACGCGTGCGTCGGTGATTTCGCCGCGATGGACGCGCCCTGCGGTGATGCGGCGGCGTCAGTCGGCGCCGACGCGACGCAGGCGTTCCCGGAACAAGGCTGCTTTCGCGCGGTAGCGGCGTGCGCTCTCCTCGAGCCGCGCGCGCTCCTCCCCGCGCAGCGCCCGCTGCACGCGGGCCGGAGAACCGAGCACCAGCGAACCGTCCGGCACCTGCATGCCCTCGGTGAGCAGCGCGTTGGCGCCAATCAGGCAGTGGCGCCCGATCACGGCGCCGTTCAGCACCACCGCATTGATGCCGACCAGGCTGCCGTCACCGATCGTGCAGCCGTGCAGCACCGCCTGGTGCCCCACCGTCACCCGCTCGCCCACGCGCAGCGCAAAGCCGGGGTCGGCGTGCAGCACGCAGTTGTCCTGCACGTTGGATCCGGCACCGATCACGATCTGCTCGGTATCGGCACGGATCACGGCGCCGAACCAGATGCCGGCCCCGCTGCCGACCGTCACCGCGCCCACCAGCACCGCATCGGGCGCGAGGAAGCAGTCGGGCGCGAGTTGCGGCGCCACGCCGTCGAGTTCGTAGATCATCGCCATCGGACACCCTTCTCAGCGCAACAGTTCGACGTGGAAGTCGAACACCGCGTCCAGCAGGTCGATCAGCATCACCGCGGTCAGCCCCCACACCTGCCGCTCGCCCCACGGATACCACGGCACGTCCTTCTCGCGCCCCTGGTGCAGCACGCGGTCGATGCGCAGGTTCTCGCGGTGCAGGAAATAGTCGAGCGGAATGCGGTAGACCTCGTCGAGTTCGGCCCGGTTGGGCTCCAGCCGCACCTGCGCCGGCACGATCGCGACCACCGGGCACACGCGCACGCCGTGACGCGAGGTGCGTCCCGGCAGCGCGCCGACGATCTCGACGCAATCCGGGTCGAGCGCGATTTCCTCGTGGCTCTCGCGCAGCGCCGTGTGCACCAGGTCGCGGTCGCCGGGATCGCGGCGTCCGCCCGGAAACGCCACCTCGCCGGGATGGGTGCTCATATGCGCGGCCCGCAGCGTCAGGATCAGCTCCGGCTCACGCTGCGCGGTCAGCGCCAGCAGCACGGCCGCGTCGGCCGCCTCCGCCGGCGGCACGCTGCAGCCGCCGAGGCGCTCGCGCACGCGCTGCAGCCGGCTCACGGAAGCGGCTCCAGGCGCAGCACACCAAAGGCGGGTTCCTCGTAGGGATGCGCGGCACGCAGTGCCGCCACCACCGCCGCCAGGCAGTCGGCCGCGCACAGCATCTCGATACGCAGCTCCGCCACCCGCTCGTCGCCACCGGGCGCACCGATGAACGGGCGCGCCGCGGCGCCGGGGCGGAACTGGCCGCTACCCTCGCACTGCCACGCACAACCGCTGTAGGCGCCGATGCGCCCGGCGCCGGCGGCGAACATCGCCTCCTTCACCGCCTCGGCGTGCGCGCGGTCCACGTAGACGAAGATCTGGTAGGCCGGCGTGCTCATGCAGGCTCCCCGGCACCGGTGTAACGGCGCACGAAATCGTCACGGAAACCGGCATAGCGCCCGGCGGCGATCGCCGCGCGGATGCCGCGCATCAGCTCCTGGTAGAAGTACAGGTTGTGGATGGTGTTCAGCTGGCTGCCCAGCATCTCGTTGCAGCGGTCCAGATGGTGCAGGTAGGCCCGGCTGAAGTGGCGGCAGGTGTAACACGCACAGTCCGGATCCACCGGCGCCTCGCTGCGCCGGTTCACGGCATGGCGCAGCTTCAGCACGCCGCGCGAGGTGAACAGCCAGGCGTTGCGCGCGTTGCGGGTGGGCATCACGCAATCGAACATGTCCACGCCGCGGGCGACCGCATCGAGGATGTCGAGCGGCGTACCCACCCCCATCAGGTAGCGCGGCTGCGCGCGCGGCAGGCGCGGCCCGAGCTGATCGAGCACCGCCAGCATCTCGTCCCGGGGCTCGCCGACCGACAGGCCGCCGATCGCGTAGCCGTCGAACCCGATCCCCAGCAGCCCGTCCAGCGAACGCGCGCGCAGGTCCGGGTACATGCCGCCCTGCACGATGCCGAACAGCGCCGAGGGATTGTCACCGTGCGCGATCCGGCTGCGTCCGGCCCAGCGCAGGCTGAGTTCCATCGAGGCGCGCGCCTGTTCCTCACTGGCCGGATACGGGGTGCACTCGTCGAACACCATCACGACGTCGGAACCCAGATCGCGCTGCACGCGCATCGAGGTCTCCGGATCGAGAAACACCGCGGCGCCGTCCACCGGCGAGCGGAAACGCACGCCGTCCTCGCCGATGCGCCGCATGTCGCCGAGGCTGAACACCTGGAAGCCGCCCGAGTCGGTCAGGATCGGCCGGCGCCAGCCCATGAACGCGTGCAGGTCGCCGAGCTCGCGGATGATCTCCGAGCCGGGGCGCAGCATCAGGTGGAAGGTGTTGCCGAGCACGATCTGCGCTCCGATCTCCTCGAGGTCGCGCGGCAGCATGCCCTTCACGGTCCCGTAGGTACCCACCGGCATGAACGCCGGCGTCTCGACGTCACCGCGCGCGAAGCGCAACCGGCCTCGCCGCGCCGCGCCGTCGTGCGCGAGCAGATCGAATCCCGCGAAACACGTGCTCACCGCAGCACCGCCTCGCGCTGCGCGAGCAACGGGGTGCGCTCGCCGAGCACGAACATGGCGTCGCCGTAGCTGTAGAAACGGTACTCCTGCGCCACCGCTTCACGGTAGGCCGCGAGCACGCGCTCGCGGCCGGCAAACGCACACACCAGCATCAGCAGCGTCGATTCGGGCAGATGGAAATTCGTGATCAGCCCGTCGACGACCCGGAAACGGTAACCCGGATAAATGAAGATCGAGGTCTCGCCCTCGTACGGATGGATTCCGTGCTCATCGGCCGCGCTCTCGAGCGCGCGCAGCGTGGTCGTGCCGACCGCGATCACGCGCCGGCCTTCGGCGTGCGCGCGCGCGACGCGCTCGCACAGCGCCGCGCCGACGTCGATGTGCTCGGCGTGCATGCGGTGCTGCTCCACGTTGGCGACCCGCACTGGCTGGAAGGTGCCGGCGCCCACGTGCAGCGTGAGGAACGCGGCCTCCACGCCGGCGTCGCGCAGCCGTGCGAGCAGTGCGTGGTCGAAGTGCAGCCCGGCCGTCGGCGCCGCCACCGCGCCGTCACGCGCCGCGTAGACCGTCTGGTAGCGCTCGCGGTCGAGCGGCGCGTCGGCGCGATCGATGTACGGCGGCAGCGGCATGTGGCCGATGCGCTCGATCGTCTCCAGCGGCTCGCAGCCGCTCGGGAAGCCGAGCACGAAGAACTCGCCTTCGCGGCCGAGCACCCGCACACGCACCGCCTCGCGGCCTTCGTCGTCGAGCAGCACGACCTCCGCGCCCTGGCGCGGCTTGCGGCTGGCGCGCATCTGTGCGAGTACCCGGCCGCCGGCGAGCACGCGTTCGACCAGCAGCTCGACGCCGCCGCCGGTTGCCGGCTTGCAGCCGAACAACCGGGCCGGGATCACCCGTGTGTCGTTGAACACGAGCAGGTCGCCCGGTCGGAGCAGCCTACCGATATCGGTGAAACGCAGATGCCGCGGTTGCGGCTCGCGGGGATCGAGGTACAGCAGGCGGCTGGCCGTGCGGTCGGCGCCCGGTTCGTGCGCGATCAGGCGATCGGGCAGTTCGTAGTGGAAATCGGCGACTCGCATGTCTGATCCGGGCGGCAAAGGCGGCAAGGGTATCGGTGCACCGGCACGATGGCAACGCGGCGCCGGTTGCCCTCACCGGGCGCGTTGCTATAATGCCGCGCGCTTCACGGGCCAGAGTGTCGGAACTGGTAGACGAGACGGACTCAAAATCCGTTGCAGTAGCCCTGCGTGTGGGTTCGAGTCCCACCTCTGGTACCAAAGCAGCGACCAACAGCGCGTATCGGCACGCCATCACCCGGAATGGGACGGATCCCTTCTGCCATACAAATTTATGCAGATTTAACATTGACTTCGGGTCACGATATGCAAGAATTTGCGTGCTATCGACCCGATCGCATCTGACATTCAAGGAGACATCAATGCGCACCATGACGAAAAAGGCTGCCCTCGTATCAGCAGCACTGGCCATCACGCTGCTGAGCGGCTGCGCCTGCAACGACCGCCTCGACGCACTCGAGACGCGTGTAGGCACCGTCGAGAAGACCGCGAACGACGCGCTGGCCGCTGCCAACCGCGCCCAGTCGACCGCCGATGGCGCCGCTGCAGCTGCTGCCGACGCACAGAAGAGCGCGAACGACGCCGTCGAGGCAGTCAGCCGCATGGCCGAGAAGTGCTGCCGCAAGTGATCTGAACCGGGAGCCTCTCGGGCTCCCGGCGTGATCCTTCAGCGAAACCCGCATGAGCCCCGCAAGAGGCTCATGCGGGTTTTTCTTTCGTGACATTCATTCCGGCCGTTGAGGACGGAGACGCCACACCCCTCCCGCAACTCGCCGCTGCGACTGAACGGCACGGGCGGCGGTCGCCGACGGGGTGATGAGATCCCGTGCGGGACGCGGAACCGGAGCGGGTGAACCGACGAAGCACCCGCGCGACAGAGCGGCGCGGGTTGACAGGAGAAAGAGCGGGGTGCGTTCAGCGCGTGCGCTTCAGCCGCTGCGCGCGATCGTGCGTCAGTCGCTGCGCGCGATATTGGCGGCACCGGTAGCCGACACACGCAACGGAATGCCGGACTGATCCACCGCGGCGGCCTTGGCGTCGATCCAGTCGACGTCTACCGGCGCGCGCGTGAGACGATTGGCAAGGTGGATCGCATCAGCCACGGCAGCCTCGGCGACATGCTGCGTGCGCTGCTCCTCGAGTGCCTCGTGGACCTCGACGTACATCTCGCCGCCCTTCCAGCCGACCTTTACCGGGGTATTGATGATGCGGACAGGGGTGCCCCTGGCGACGCGTTTGGCGAACTGCTCGACGTCGGGGTTGTACATGCGGATGCAGCCGGCGCTGACGCGCATGCCGATGCCGAGTTCCTTGTTCGTGCCGTGGATGTAGTAGCTGCGCGCGCTGAGCTGGATCGCCCACTTGCCCATCGGGTTGTCCGGTCCGGGCGGCACCACGGCCGGCAGGCGGCGCCCGTTGGCGGCCCAGTCCGCACGGATCGAAGCCGTCGGCACCCAGGTCGGATCCTTGATCACGCCGGTCACCTTCGCCGACACCAGCGGCGTCTCCCACCCCTCGCGGCCGATGCCGATCGGGTAGGTATCGACGGTGCGGCCGTCGGGCTGGAAGTGATACAGGCGAAACTCCGCGAGGTTGATCACGATGCCCGTGCGCTCACCGGGCGGCAGGATGAACTGCAGCGGCAGCACCAGCTCGCGCCCCGCGCCGGGCACCCACGGGTTCACGCCGGGGTTCGCGGCGAGCATCTGTCGAAAGCCCAGACCGTAGGCCTCCGCATAGGTGTTGATCGTGTCCTTGTAGTCGGCCACGCGCACCGTCATCAGCTCGCCGACGATGTCCTCGCCGGGCGGCGGCATCTCGAACGTGAGGGCGCTGACGTGCAGCGAACAGGACATCGCGAACAGCAGGAACAGCTTGCGCATCGTTTCGATAATCACGGGAAATTGCTGACGACACCCATTCTAGCAACACGTCGTGCGCGGCCGCGACCGAGGGGGGACGGCAAAGCGGCAAAGTTACGCTGGATCAGGGCAACACGACGGCGACCGAGCCGGTCACGTGCGGCCCCAGCCGGTTCCTGCCCTCCACCTCGATCTGCACCACCCGTTCGGCCGCATCGGCCGCGGTGACCTTGCCTGCGAGCACCATGGTGTCGCCCGGATAGTTCGGCGCGCCGAGGCGGATCTTCACCGAGCGCAGCAGCGCTTCGGGTCCCGCCCAGTCGGTCACGTAGCGTCCGACCAGGCCGTTGGTGGTCAGTATGTTCATGAAGATATCGGGTGACCCGAGTGCCTGCGCCGCATCCTTGTCGTGATGCACGTCCTGGAAGTCCCGCGTCGCTATCGCCGCGGTGACGATCAGACGCGTGGTCACGTCGATCGCCAGCGGCGGCAGTTCCTCCCCTGCCTGCACCTCGGCGAAGGTGCGGGTCCTCGTGCGCCCTGCGCTCACAGGCCGATCTCGATGCTCTGGCCGGACAGGCTGGCGCCGAAGCGGGCCAGAATCCGGCTCCCGCCGCCGAGGGCGAGCTCGATCTGCTTGGACCACAGGTAATAGCGGTGGATCGGGTAATCGACGTCGGCGCCTGTGCCGCCGTGCAGGTGCTGACACGCATGTCCCACCCGGTGCCCGGCCTCGCACGCCCACCACGCCAGCGAGGCCACGGCCGCTGCGGCCGGCAGGCGCTCCGAGATCCGCCACGCGGCCTGCCAGGCCGTAGAGCGCAGCGCCTCGATGTCGATGTACGCGTCGGCCGCGCGATGCGCCACCGCCTGGAAACCGGCCAGCGGCTTGCCGAACTGCTTGCGCGTGACCGTGTGTTCGGCGGTGCGGCGCAGCGCATCGGCCAGTACGCCGAGTTGCATGAAACCGAGCGCGGTCGCCGCCCGCGTTCCCGACCACTCCGCGATGCACGCGCCGTCGGCGGGCTGACCCAGCAGCGCATCGGCCCCCAGGCGCACGGCGGCGAATTCGAGCGTGTCGACCGGCTCGTGGTTGGTGCCGTGGCGCCGCTCGCGACGCAGACCCGCCGCGTCACCCGGCACCACGAACACCGGCGTCTCGCCGGTGTCGGTGCGCGCCGGCACCACGAATCCTGCCGCCTCGAGCGCGTAAGGCACGCGGTCCAGCGCTCCGTCGAGCACCCATCCTGCCCCGTCACGTCGCGCCTGCGGCAGGCGCTCGCCGTGCCCACCCGCATCCGGGTAGCACAGCGCGCCGCTCAGCAGCGTGCTGCCCGCGGCCACACCGGGCAGCCAGCGCGCGCGCTGGGCATCGCTGCCGAACTCCGCGATCGGCAACGCGCCCAGCACCACCGTGGCGAGCAGCGGCAACGCCGCCACGTGCCGGCCCTGCTCCTCGAACACCGCGCACAACTCGGTGAAACCCAGTCCGCTGCCGCCGTATTCCTCACCGAGCGCGACGCCGATCAGCCCCGCCTCGGCAAGCAGCTTCCAGAGCTCCTCGTGCCAGGCGATCTCGCCGCGATCGAAACGCTTCAGCGCCGCATCCCCGGCGTTCTCGCCGAATATCTGCGCCGCCAGTTCCTGGATCTGCCGTGATTCTTCCGAACGTGTAAAGTCCATCTCAAGCTCCCTTGCCGTTGTCGTGGTCACGATCCGCCGCCCGGTACAGGAATACCCGGAACCGCATATCGGCCACCTTGTCGCTGTGTTGATCGAAGAATTCCGCCAGCTCGGTCACGAAGTACCCGGTACCGAGCGCGGTGGTCTTGCGCGGCGAGATCGACTCGATCCGCGAGACGTGGTGGACGCGGTCCCCGGGACGCAGATAGCGGTAGTACGTCTGCTCGCAGTTCACCGCCACCACCGCCGGATAGCCGATGCTCCGCAGGTAATCGATCACCGCGAAGGAGTCGCGCTCGTCCGAGCCCGGCGCGCGCTCGCTGGTGTTGCCGCGCATCGTCCAGACCTGCAGCATGGTCGGCGGCGCCACCAGACCGCCGTGCACCGATTGCGCCGCGAACACCGGATCCGTGTACACCGGGTTGCGGTCGCCCAGCGCCTCGCACAGATGACGGATCATCGGTGCGTTGACCTCTTCCCAACTGTTGTACGGACCGCACGGCAGCCCCACGTACTGCTGCAGCTCGCGCTCCACGTCCTGTTCGTTCACACCGTGCTTCCTTCCGCTTCGTCCAGCCCGCCCGCTATGGCGTGGCACCGGAGTCCACCGATACGCCGCGGCGTATCAGGCCGACCACTGCCGCGTGGCGCAGGCGCTCGCGCGGCGGATTCTCGAGGAACAGCGCGCGGTAGAACATGACCGATACCCACTCGGCCATCTCCTCCTCGCCCAGTTCCAGCGCGCGCAATTGCGGCGCGCGCGCGATGTAATACTCCGCGAGCACGTGCTCGCCGATCCCGGCCAGCATCGCGGTCAGCAGTTGCGCCTGCCCGGCGTCGAGCCGCGCCTGCGGGAACAGCCGCGGCAGCGCACGCACGAACCACGCCAGCCGGCGCTGGTGGCTGGCGCGCCACAGCTCGCCGAACTCCGGCTCCTCGTCGCCCATCTGCACCATGCAGCGCATGATACCGGGGTTGCCTGCGTAACTCTGCACGACCAGCCGGTTGTGCGCGTACATCCGCGCGTACCAGTCGCCCTTGGCGACACCGCGCTCGATGTCGTCCACCGCCTCAAAGCGCTGCATGAAGTCCTGCAGTACCTCGATGGTCAGTGTCTTCAGGTCCGGAAAGTAGTGGTAGAACAGTCCCGCGGCCACGCCGGCCTCGCCGGTGACATCGGCCACCCGCATCTGCCGGTAGCCCACGCGCTCGAGCACGCGTGCCGCCGCCTCCTTCAACCGCTGCCGCGCCGCCTCGCCGCGCGCGCTGTGCCGCGGCGAGCCGGTTGCCGTACCGGCGGTTTTCACCGCGTCCGGCTTGCGCGGACTCTGCCCTGCCATCCACACTGCCTCACCCGAGGTTTTGCATATTCTTATTGAAATTGAATCCAGTTTCAATATCATAGTGTCTGTCACTCGCCTGGAGCACCGAACGCCATGCACATCGACTACACCGACGCCCAGAAACAGCTGCGCCGCGAGCTGCGCGCCTATTTCAGCCAGCTGATGACGCCGGAACTGCGCGAGGCAACGCGCGGCAACGAGGGCGGCGACGCCTACAAGTCCGTGATCCGCCAGCTCGGCAAGGACGGCTGGCTGGCGCTGGGCTGGCCGAAGGAGTACGGCGGCCAGGGGCGCAAGAGCTCCGAGCAGCTGGTGTTCTTCGAGGAAGCCCAGCTGGCCGAAGTACCGCTGCCCTTCGTGACGATCAATACGGTCGCACCGGCGCTGATCGCCAACGGCTCCGAGGAGCACAAGGCATTCTTCCTGCCGAAGATCGCCGCCGGCGAACTGCACTTCGCAATCGGCTACACGGAGCCCGGCGCCGGCACCGACCTGGCCGCGCTGAAGACCACCGCGGTGCGTGAGGGCGACGACTACGTCATCAACGGCAGCAAGATATGGACCAGCAGCGCCGAGGCGGCCGATTACATCTGGCTCGCCGCGCGCACCGATCCGCAGGCGCAGCCGCCGCACAAGGGGATTTCCATCTTCATGGTCGACGCGCACCAGCCGGGCTTCACGTTCACCCCGCTCTACACGGTGGGTGGCGTGCGCAGCAACGCCAGCTACTACGACAACGTGCGCTGCCCGGCGTCGATGATCGCGGGACAACTGAACGGTGGCTGGAGGCTGATCACCTCGCAGCTCAACCACGAGCGCGTGGGGCTGGCGGCCATCGGCGTCCAGGGCTGGGGACTGCTGCAGCGCGTGTTGCAGTGGGCACAGAACACCGACGCCGGCGGCGGCCAGCGCATCGCCGACCTGCCGTGGGTGCAGTCGGCGCTCGCCGAGGTCTACACCCGGCTCGAGGCGATGCGCCTGATGAACTGGCGCATGGCGTGGCAGGTCGACACCGGCGAGCCAGACCCGGCCTTCGCCTCGGCGATCAAGGCCTACAGCACCGAGTGCCTGATAGCGGTCGACAAGCTGATGCTGAACGTGACCGGCATGCCCGGCGGGCTGCGCCGCGGCTCGCCCGGAGCGGCACTCGCGGGTGACCTCGAGCAGAGCTACCGCAAGTGCCAGATCAACACCTTCGGCGGTGGCGTGGCCGAGGTCATGCGGGATCTGGTCGCGCAGTTCGGCCTCGGGATGTCGGCCTACAGCCGGCGCTGAGCTCGCAACCACGCATCACAGACGCGATCCGCCGGCCGGCGCCACGCCCGGCCGGTGGCGATTCCCGCCATCCGCGGCCGTAGGTCCGGGCTGTGCCCGGACGTTCGTGCCAACCCCGTTCGGCCGTAGGTCCGGGCTGTGCCCGGACATGAATCGTTCGGCCACAGGCCGAACCTACGCCGGCATTGCGCACGTGCGACGTGCGACGTGCGACGTGCGACGTGCGACGTGCGACGTGCGACGTGCATCGCGCATCGCGTAGGTCCGGGCTGTGCCCGGACGTTCGTTCGGCCACAGGCCGAACCTACGCGGGCATGTCCGACCGCTGGCCGAACCTACGCGGGCATGTCCGACCGCCGGCCGAACCTACATGCGCGCGAAGCGCCGCTGCACCAGCAGGCCGCCGAGGATCAGCCCAAGGCCGGGCAGCGTCGTCGGCGCGAGCGCTTCGCCGAGCACCAGCGTGATGCCGGCCAGCGAGAGCACCGGCGTCACGAACACCAGATTGGCAACCCGCGCGGCATTGACCGACAGCAGCAGCGCCTGCTGCCAGAACACGAAGGTCACGCCCATCTCGAACACCCCGACCCACGCCGCCGCCGCGAGCGCCCCGCCCGAGGGCAGCGGCAACTGCGAGAACCACAGGCACGCACCCAGCGTGAACGGCAGCGCGTAGGCGAAGTTCAGCAGCACGCCGCACAGCGGATCGACGCCGGCGCGGCTGTTCACGATCCAGTACAGCGCCCAGATCACGGTCGATGCCAGCACCGCGGCCAGTCCGCCCAGGTGCAGCGCGCCGCCGTGCGACGGCAGCCCCAGCGAGATCACCACCACGCCGGTGTAGGCGAGCGCGGCCGCGAGCAGTTCGGCCACGCCGAGCCGCTGCCCGAGCAGCGGCACCGCGAGCAGCGACAGCGCGATCGCCCACGTGTAGTTGACGGGCTGTACCACCTGCGCCGGCAGCGTGTCGTAGGCATGGAACAGCAGCAGGTAGTACGCCAACGGGTTCATCACGCCGAGCAGCAGCGCGCGCCGGTGCGCGCCGCGCGGCAAGCGGCGCAGCGTCGCACGCCGTGCTGCGGAGACCACCACCAGCGCCCCGAGCACCAGCACCGCCACCGCGTTGGCGATCAGCAGCAGCTGTGGCGGTTCGAGTTCGCGCAGCGCGAGCTTGAACGCGGTCGCCACGCTGGCCCAGCAGGCGACCGTGAGCCAGGCGTAGCCGTAGGCCAGCCGCTGGCGCCGCGCCGGCGATGCCGCGCCCGGCTCCATCGCCTGGCTCAGATGCGCGTCTTCAGCGCCGCGAGCCGCGCGTAGAACGCGGGCAGTTCGGCCTTGTCGCGGATGTACGGGTGATGCTCGAACTCGATCACGGTGGCACCCGCGTCGAGCAGCGTCGGGATGTCGGCCACCGAGCGCTCGAAATCGCCGCGATGATCGGCCCCGTAATGGATCGGCGCGTGCGCGCGCACCTGCAACGTGGCCGGATCGCGGCCCGCGGCGACGAAGGCCTCGCGGATGCGCTGCACGCCGTCGCGCACGTAGTCGGCGGCGCTGGAGATCGGCACCCAGCCCGCGCCGAGCTCCGCGATGCGCCGCGCCTGGCGCTCGGTGGGCTTGACGCCGTACCACAACGGTATCGAGCGCGCCTGCGGGAAGGGCGTGCTGTAGACACGCTCGAAGTTCACCGTCTGCGAGCGGAAGCTCGCCGGCGCCTCGCGCCACAGCAGCTGCATCGCGCGCACGCCGTCGTCGAGCAGCGTCCACGCCTGATCGAAGTCGAGCCCCTCGGCCTCGAACTCCTCGCGCTGCCAGCCGATGCCGATGCCGATCTGCAAACGCCCGGGCGCCAGCGTGTCCAGCGTCGCGAGCATCTTCGCGAGCAGCGCGGCGGGCCGCAGTGGCGCGATCAGGATGCCGGTCGCCAGCTCGATGCGCGCGGTCACCGCGGCGATCGCCGACAACAGCGTCAACGGCTCGAACCACGGCTCGGAAGGCGGCAACGGAAAGGTGCCGTACGGATAGCGGTCGGTGCGCTCGCCCATCACGACGTGGTCGGTGAACACCACCTGGTCCACGCCGGCCGCGTCGGCCAGCCGCGCCGCCTCCACGTAGCCGCGCGCGTCGCCGCCGTAGTAGTTGTGCACGCCGAACATGCCGAGCGCCACGCCGAATTTCACCATTGCAGAAGTCTCCCTTGCCCGTTGATCCGTGTCCGGGGACGCGCGCGCGCCGCGCTCAGCCGCCGGGACGCTGTCCGCCGCACAGCACATCGGTCACCAGTTCGGTGTCCATGTACTCGCGCAGGTTCACCAGCTTCCCGTCGCGGAACCGGAACAGGAAGTGGTAGAGGTTGTTGTACAGCCTGCCGCTCCGGTGCACCCCGCGCGACTCGGCCTCGACCGCGACCCGCTCGCCTTCGGCCGTCATCGCGTGGATGGTGAACTCGATGCCGCGCGGGAAGGCCTCGAAAATGCCCCCGGCCGATGCCCGGATGCGCTCCTTCGGGAAGGTGCCGGAAATCAGCGTCTGTCCGCTGGTCCAGACCTCGCCGTCGTCGGCGTAGGCATCGACCAGCGCCGCGGTGTCGCCCGCGTTGAGCGCCGCGAAGAAGCGCCGCACGAGTTCCCTGTTCCTGTCCTCGACCGCCATGCGCCGCCACTCCGGTCCGCTGCAAACAGTCGCCGACTATAGCGTTTGCGCGGGCGCGTGGCCAACACGACGGGCGATGGTGCCGCACTCGCCGCCATCCGCGCACGGCGCTAGAATGCGGCGCACAGCATCGAGCAGGCGAAGCCTCATGTCTCGCGGCGCATATGCGATGTACGGCACCGGTGCACGCTGGATCGGAACATCGATCCACCGGGCACTGGCGTGCCTGCTCGCGGGAGCGCTGGCGATGACGTCCGGCGCCGCGGAGCCCACGGCGGACGAAACCGGCGAACAGCCCTCGCCGGCGCCGATCCAGCGCTATCTGGACAGCGTGCGCGAGCTCGAGGCCGAGGACGGCGCCTGGTCCCCCGCGCTGCAGCAGGAACTGTTCGGACTCGGGCTGACGTACCAGCAGCATGGACGGCACGCCGAGGCGGTCGCCTCGCTGAGCCGCGCCGAGCACATCACGCGCATCAACGAGGGCCTCTACAGCAGCGCCGACCTGCCGATCCTCGAGCGCCTGATCGAAAGCCACGCGGCGCTCGGCGAATGGGACAAGGTCCACAACCGCTACCGCCAGGTATTCCTGATCCACCAGCGCAACTACGGTGAACACGACGAACGCCTGCTGCCGGTGTTGGACCGGCTGTCCGCGTGGCATGTGCGCTCCTACCTCGACGCGAGCGGCGGCGACCCGGTGGAACACCTGCTGAATGCGCGCCGCTTCTACGACTCGGCGATCACGATCATCGAGACGAAGGCCGGGCCCCGGGATCCGCGCATTGCCGACAGGCTGCGCCGGCGCGCGCTCGTCGACTACTACGTCGCCAGCGCGGTGCCGCTGGTGCGCGAGGGTTTCGGTTTCGGCGACGAACCGGTAGACGAGGCGGCGATCCAGGCGCACATTGCCAACAGCTTCGTCGCCGGCCGCGACGCGTTGCGCCGTGCTGCCGAGTTGCGGCACGACGACGTCAGCGGAGGCGAGCTCGACTGCAGCGAGGCGCTGGCCGAACTCGCCGACTGGCACCAGCTGTTCTCACGCCGCCAGAGCGCGCTGCGCCTGTACCAGGAAGCGTGGGCGCACGGCGAGCGCTCCGGCGACGAAGCCTCGGCGATCCTCGCCGCCGTGTTCGGCGCACCACGCCCTCTGCCGCAGATCCCGGGCGAACTCGACGCGAACCCGACGCCACGCGCCGACACGGCCTGGATCCGGGTGCAGTTCGACGTCGGCGACAACGGCCGCGCGAGCGACGTGCAGGTGATCGAGTCCTCGCCGCCCGCCAGCGACCGTGACCTCGCGCGCCTGCGCAAGCGCCTGCTCGCAACGCCGTTTCGCCCGCGTTTCGAGGGCGGTCAACCGGTAACCACTCCGGACGTTGATTACCAGTACTCCTACACACCATGAGGAAGCGGCCGATGAACAGCGTCCGCGCCGGCGTGACGGTGCTGCTGTGCCTGCTCGCACTCGCTGGCTGCAAGACGACCAGCACCACGCCGTCCACGCCGCAACCGCCCGCGGCGAGCCTCCCTTCGGCATCGTCGTCGACCGCGCGGGGTTCGTCTTCCGGCAGCAGCGCACCCGCGGCCGGTTCGGCGTCGGCCGAGCCGGGCGGTGCCAGTGGCGCCCCCGAGCGTCGCGACGCCGGTGGGGCGACGGAGTCTGGCGCCACGCCACCACCTCCAGCCGCGGCAGCGGGAGCGGGAGCGACGGCACCCGATCCCGCCGCCCAGGATCCCGCCGCCACCTCCGGCGGCGGCACGCCGGAAATCACGCTCGAAGACTCCGAGCGCCGTGCCGAGGCCGGTTCGACGTCGGCGAGCGAGGAGCAGGACGTGCTCGACGCCGCGCTCGAGGCAATGCGCGAGCGCCAGCGCGAGGCAGCGGCGTCGGATGCCGCGGCGAGCGCTGCCGGCGCCGGACAGACGCCGCCGGGCGCCGGCACGCAGGGCGCCAGCGGTGCAGCGGCGCAATCCACGCCAGCGCCGGGCGCGGGCGCGACCGCGGGCGCCAGCGCCAGTGAGGGCACTACGGACGCCACCGCAGGCGGCAACGGTGCGAGCCCGACCGAGCTGGCGCGACTCGACCGCGAACTCGACACCTCGCTGGAGCGCTTCGACGGCACCCTGGCCGGTGAGCGCGCGCGCACGCTGGAGCGCGCCGAAGATAGCGGCGCCGGACGCGATGGCATCGACGCCGCTGGCGCCGCGGAGGCCGACGCCGGATACGGCGCCCCGGATCACGGCACCACGCGCGCGGCCGATCCGGCGGAAGCCGGCGGGAGCGGCGAGTCCGCGACGATGGCCGGCGCGACGCCTGCCGGCCGGACCGCCGGCGGCGCTGCGGGCCGTGACACGGCCGGCGGGATCCAGCAGGCGAGCGCCCCGATTCCACCCGACATCCCCGACGGCAGCGCCGACGACGTGGTCGCGCGCCAGATCCGCGAAGCGGCGATGAAGGAAAAGGATCCCGAACTGCGCGCGAAGCTCTGGGACGAGTACCGCAAGTACACCGGATTGACCACAGGAAAAAATCGATGAGCCGAGTCGTTGCACTGTCACGCCTCGCGCTGCTCCTGGGAGCGCTGCTGCTGCTCGGCGGCTGCGCAAGCAGTTCGGTACGCTCCACCACCGTGACGCCGGTGGTCGCCGGCGACCCGGCACGCCCGGAAGCCGAACTGCTGGACGTCGCGGTGCGCCCGTTCGACTCCGGCGCGGCCGGGCTCGAGGAGGACGAACTGCTTACCGCGCCCGAGATTCGCGAGGCCGAGGCGCGCTACCTGCCGACGCTGCTCGCCACCACGCTGCAGGGCAGCGGCCACTGGGGAGCGGTGCGCGTGATCCCGGAGCAGACCGCGATCAGCGACGTCGTGGTGCAGGGCAGGATCCTCGCGTCGAACGGACTGGAGCTGGCGCTCGAGATCACCGCCAGCGATGCGGGAGGCACCACCTGGTACACACGCCGCTACGAAGGCACCGCGAGCCGCTACAGCTACGACGCCACGCGTGGCGCGGCGGCGGACCCGTTCCAGGACGTCTACAACCGCATCGCGAACGACCTCGCCGCCTACCGCGCGCAGATGGAGCCGAAGCGGGCACGCGAACTGCGCACGATCGCGGAACTGAAGTTCGCCGCGGCGTTCGCCCCGCAGGCCTTCGACGGCTACCTCGCCACCGACCGCAAGGGTGTGGCGCGGATCGAGCGCCTGCCCGCGGAAAACGATCCGATGCTCGAGCGCGTGCGCCGCATCCGCGGACGCGACGCGCTGTTCATCGACACGCTGCAGGACGAATACGCGGGGTTCGCGCGCCGCATGGCACAGCCCTACCAGGACTGGCGCCGCGAGACGCACGGCGAGGCGCTCGCGTACCAGGAACTGCGCCGGCAGTCCACGCTGCGCACCGTGGCCGGGATCGCGGCGATCGTCGGCGGCATCGCCGCCCAGGGCAGTGACAGCTCGACCACCCGCGCAGCCGGCACGGTAGGCATCCTCGGCGGCGCCGTAATGGTGAAGAGCGGCATGGACAAGCGCGCGGAATCGAAGCTGCATGCCGAAACGCTGCGCGAGCTCGGTGCCTCGCTGGGCGCCGAGGTCCAGCCGCACGTGATCGAGCTCGACGAGCGGCGCGTCACGCTGAACGGCACGGTCGAGGAGCAATACCGCCAGTGGCGCGACGTGCTGCGCGAGATCCACGCGGCCGAGACTGGCACCCCGTGAGGCCCACGCGCACCTGCCGCCGACCGGAACGCCCGCGATGAACCACGACGACTTCGAGCGCATCCAGCCCGTGACGGTCGATATCGCGCGCTCGCCGGCAGCTGCTCCTGCCGGCGCGGCCGGCGCGACCCGCCCCGCGCTGCCGGTGCCGGCGCTGGTGATCGGTGCCCTGCTGCTGCTGGCCGCACTGGTGTTCTTCGTGCTTCCCGACTACGTCGCCCGCCAGCGCGCAACGCCAGCACCGGCCAGCTCCGCGGGTGCAGCCGCCCCGCCCGCGACGGGCGCACCACCGGCTCCTGCGGCGCCCGCGGCCCCGTACGCCGAGGCCGCTGCCGAGCGCGAGCGCGCCGCGGCGAAGGAGGCGCTGAACGCGCTGCTCGCCGTGCAGCACGAGCTCGAGGAGCGCAACGCACCAACGTGGGCCGCGACCGAACTCGCGCAGGCCGCCGCGCTCGCCGCCGACGGCGACCTCGTCTACCGCGGGGGCGAGTACGGCGCCGCACAGGCGAAATACGCCGAAGCCGCCGCGCAGTTGCGCGCCGTGCTCGACGGCATCGAGCCACGCCTGCGCGACCGGCTCGCGCGCGGCGCGGCGGCGCTCGTTGCCGGCAACTCCGCCGAGGCTGGCGCGCTGTTCGGCGAGGCGCTGGCGATCGATCCCGCCAACGCCGACGCCCAAAGCGGTCTCCAGCGCGCCGGCACGCTGGACCGCGTGCTCGAGCTGAGCGCGCGCGCGGCGGCGGCCGCGGCGGCCGGTGAGCTGGCGCTGGCGGAACAGGGCTACACCGAGGCGCTGGCGCTCGAC
>CAUJIL010000257.1 GCA_963204845.1 Pseudomonadota bacterium
CCCTCCGCCGTGGGTTACCAGCCCACGCTGGCCGAAGAAATGGGCGTGCTGCAGGAGCGCATCACCTCGACCCGCACCGGCTCGATCACCTCGTTCCAGGCCGTCTACGTTCCGGCCGACGACCTGACCGACCCGTCGCCGGCCACGACCTTCGCGCACCTCGACGCAACGCTGGTACTGTCGCGCCAGATCGCCGAGCTCGGTATCTACCCGGCCGTCGATCCGCTCGACTCGACCTCGCGTCTGCTCGACCCGCTGGTCATCGGCGAGGACCACTACACGGTGGCGCGCGGCGTGCAGTCGGTGCTGCAGCGTTACAAGGAACTGAAGGACATCATCGCGATCCTCGGCATGGACGAACTGTCCGAAGACGACAAGCTGGTGGTGGCGCGCGCGCGCAAGATCCAGCGCTTCCTGTCGCAGCCGTTCTTCGTCGCCGAGGTGTTCACCGGCAGCCCCGGCAAGTACGTCTCGCTGAAGGACACCATCGCCAGCTTCAAGGGCATCCTGAACGGCGAGTACGACCACCTGCCGGAGCAGGCGTTCTACATGGTCGGCGGCATCGACGAGGCCATCGAGAAGGCGAAGAAGCTCTGATCGCATCATGGCCGGGGAGCGGAACATGGCAATGACGGTACACTGCGACATCGTGAGTGCGGAAAAGGCGATCTTTTCCGGGCTCGTCGAACTGGTCGTCGCGCACGGTTCGCTGGGAGACCTGGGGATCGCGCCGGGCCACGCGCCGCTGCTGACGGAGCTGAAACCCGGTCCGGTGCGCGTGATCACGCAGGCCGGCGAGGAGCAGATCTACTACGTCTCCGGCGGTTTCCTCGAGGTGCAGCGCAGCACGGTAACGGTGCTCGCGGATACCGCGGTGCGCGCGCACGACATCGACGAGGCAGCTGCGCTCGAGGCGCAGAAGGCGGCCGAGGCGGCGCTGGCGAACCAGCACGGCGAGTTCGACTACGGCCGCGCCGCGGCCCAGCTCGCCGAGGCGGCCGCGCAGCTGCGCACCATCCAGGGCCTGCGCAAGAAGATGGGGCGCGGCTGAGAGCCCTGCTTCCGGTGGCAGCGTCGAGGTAAATCCGTCACCGTCTGCTACGCTGTTCTGGTCGGCCGCACCCGGCACCTGCCGGGTATGCGCGCCTCGCTGGAGTGAGTCGTGGTTCTCGATATCGTCATCCTCGCCGCGGGTCAGGGCACCCGCATGGTCAGTGACCTGCCCAAGGTCCTTCATCCGCTCGCTGGCCGGCCATTGCTCGGGCACGTCATCGATTCGGCACGCACCCTCGCGCCGCGCAGCCTCAACGTCGTGATCGGCCACGGCGCCGCGCAGGTGCGCTCGGCGCTGGCCGATGCGCCGGTCGCCTGGGTCCTGCAGGAGCAGCAACTCGGCACCGGGCACGCGGTGCAGCAGGTACTGCCGCTGCTTGCCCGTGACGGCACCACGCTCATCCTCTACGGCGACGTACCGCTGGTGCGCGAAAGCACGCTGCGCGAACTGGTCGCGATCGCGAACCGCGGCACGCTGGCGCTGCTGACCGTCGAACTGGACGACCCGAGCGGTTACGGACGCATCCTGCGCGACAATGACGGGCGCGTCGCTGCGATCGTCGAACACAAGGACGCCAGTGCCGAGCAGCGTGCCGTGCGCGAGGTGAACACCGGCATCATGGCGTTGCCCAACGCACGGCTGCACGAGTGGTTGCCCACCCTCGGCAACCGCAACGCGCAGGGCGAGTACTACCTCACCGACATCATCGCGATGGCCGCCGGCACCGGCGTCGGCGTGCAACCGCTGCCGGCGGCCGACGAACAGGAAGTCGCCGGCGTGAACAACCGCGAACAGCTTGCCGTGCTCGAGCGCGCGTGGCAGGCACGCAAGGCACGCGAACTGCAGCTCGCCGGCGTGACCTTGCGCGATCCGGCACGCTTCGACCTGCGCGGACACCTGCGCCACGGGCGCGACGTCACCATCGACGTCAACGTGATCGTCGAGGGCGAGGTGGAACTCGGCGACCGTGTCACCATCGGTGCGAACTGCGTGCTGCGCAACACGCGCATCGGCGCCGGCGCCACCGTGCACCCGAATTCGCTGCTCGAGGACGCCGACGTTGGCCCCGGCTGCAGCGTGGGGCCGTTCGCGCGGCTGCGCCCCGGTACCCGCATGGCCGAGGGGGCGCGCATCGGCAATTTCGTCGAGACCAAGCAGGCGACGATCGGCGCGCACAGCAAGATCAACCACCTGAGCTACGTCGGCGACGCGGAGCTCGGGGAGCACGTGAACGTCGGTGCCGGCACCATCACCTGCAACTACGATGGCGTGAACAAGCACCGCACCACGATCGGCGATGGCGCGTTCATCGGCTCGAACACCTCGCTGGTCGCCCCGGTCGAGGTCGGGCGCGATGCCACCGTGGGCGCCGGTTCGGTGGTCACCAGCGCGGTGCCCGACGAGGCGCTGGCGGTCGCACGCGGCCGCCAGCGCAACATCAGCGGCTGGCAGCGTCCCAGGAAAACCTCCGGTCGGTGACCGGACCCACCCGAGCACAGGAAGCGGACCATGTGTGGAATCGTCGGAGCCGTCGCCCAGCGCCCCGTCAGCGAAATCCTGATCGAGGGCCTGCGTCGCCTCGAATACCGTGGCTACGACTCGGCCGGCGTGGCACTGCTCGGTGAGGGCGGGCGCATCGACTGCGTGAAGCGTGCCGGCAAGGTCGCCGCGCTCAGCGACAGCCTGGCGAGTGCGCCGCTCGACGGCACCACCGGCATCGCGCACACCCGCTGGGCTACCCACGGGCGCCCCAGCGAAGCGAACGCCCACCCGCACACCAGCAACGGCCGCCTCGCGCTGGTGCACAACGGCATCATCGAGAACCACGTCGAGTTGCGCGAGCGCCTGCGTGGCGCCGGCTACGCGTTCGTCTCGGAAACCGACACCGAGGTGATCGTGCATCTGATCGACCAGTTGCGCCAGCGCGGCTGTTCGCTGTTCGAGGCGGTGCGCGGCGCGATCGGCGAACTGCAGGGCGCCTTCGCGATCGCAGTGGTCGCCAGCGACGAACCCCACCGGCTGGTCGCCGCCCGCCAGGGCAGCCCGCTGATCGTCGGCATCGGCATCGGCGAGCACTTCGTGGCCTCGGACCAGATCGCGTTGCGCCAGGTCACCGACCGCGTGATCTTTCTCGAGGAAGGCGACATCGTCGACGTGACCACGCTCGGCGTGCGCGTGTTCGACCTCACCGGACGCGAGGCGCACCGGCCGGTGGAGCGGCTCGGGGACGCGGCCGACCACGCCGACAAGGGGCAGTTCCGCCATTTCATGCTGAAGGAAATCCACGAACAGCCGCGCGCGATCGCCAACACGCTGCGCGGTCGCATCGGCAGCGACCATGTCTACGACCAGGCCTTCGGCGTGGCCGCCGCCGACGTGTTCGCGAACGTCGCCGCCGTGCAGATCGTCGCCTGCGGCACCAGCTACCACTCGGGGCTGGTCGCGCGGTACTGGATCGAGGAGTACGTGGGGATTCCGTGCGCGGTCGAGATCGCCAGCGAATTCCGTTACCGCAAGCTGGTGGTCGCGAAGGACACGCTGTTCGTCACCATCTCGCAGTCGGGTGAAACGGCCGACACGCTGGCGGCGCTGCGCCTCGCGCATACGCTGGGCTACCGCTCGACGCTCGCGATCTGCAACGCGCCGCAGTCCTCGCTGGTGCGCGAATCGCACCTCGCGATCATGACCGAGGCCGGACCCGAGATCGGCGTCGCCTCGACCAAGGCCTTCACCACCCAGCTGGTCGCGCTGATGCTGCTGACCGCCGTCCTCGCCAAGCGCGCCGGCGCCGACGCCGCGCACGAGCGCGCGTTCGTCGAGGCGATGCACGCGTTGCCGGTGCTGGTCGAGCAGGTGCTGGACCTGGACGCGCGGATCCGCGTGGTCGCCGAGGACTTCATCGAGAAGCAGCACGCGCTGTTCCTCGGCCGCGGTGTGCAGTATCCGGTCGCGATGGAAGGCGCGCTGAAGCTGAAGGAGATCTCCTACATCCACGCCGAGGCCTACGCGGCCGGCGAGCTGAAGCACGGTCCGCTGGCGCTGGTCGACGAGAACATGCCGGTGGTCACGGTCGCGCCGAACAACGATCTGCTGGAAAAGCTGCGCTCGAACCTCGCCGAGGTGCAGGCGCGCGGCGGACGGCTGTACGTGTTCGCCGACGAGCAGGCCGGTTTCACCGACAGCGCCACCATGACCGTGGTGCAGATGCCGCACGTACCGAAGATCCTCGAACCGGTGGTCTACACCGTGCCGCTGCAACTGCTCTCGTACCACGTCGCCGTCATGAAGGGCACCGATGTGGACCAGCCGCGCAACCTCGCGAAGTCGGTGACGGTGGAGTAGCGCGCTCCGGTTCGCAGCTGCCGCAGATCGCAGCTGCGGCGAGCCTGCTCATAGCACCTCGATCCACGCCGCCACCGTCGATACCTTCGACC
>CAUJIL010000258.1 GCA_963204845.1 Pseudomonadota bacterium
CATGCGCGGGATCAGGTCGCCGAACTTCTGTTCGACGGCGGCGATCGTGCGTGCCAGCGGCGGCAGGTCCTGTTCGCACAGCGTGTGGAAGTGCAGCCCGCTCAGCAGGTCGAGCCGCTCGCCGTGGAACTGCGAGCGTGGCACGCCGAGGCGCGAGCGCGGTGCGCAGGGATCGTAAAGCGCGACCGCGCCCTCGGAGTGCTCCGGGTTGATGCGCATGCCGAACTTCAGTCCCGGGCGCTGCTGCCGCGCCTGTTCCAGCAGCGGCGCGAAGCGATCGAGCTGGGCGCAGGAGTTGAACGCCACGTGGTCCGAAATCCCGAGCACCGCGCGCAGATCGGAGGCGGTGAACGCGGCGCAGAAGGTGTGCACCTCGCCGCCGAACTCCTCGCGCCCCAGGCGCGCTTCGTGCAGGCCGCTGGCGCAGGTGCCGGGCAGGTAGTGGCGCACCAGCGGCGCCACGCTGTACATCGAGAACGCCTTCAGCGCGAGCAGGATCTTCGCACCGCTCTCGCGTTGTACGTGCGCGAGCAACTGCAGGTTCTCCTCGAGCGCGACCTCGTCGACGACGAAGCAGGGCGACGGCACGCGTCGCGGATCGAAACGCGCGAAGTGGCGCATCCGTGGCAGCTCAGTCGCGGTGATCGTCGCGGCGCATCACCTGCCACGGCAGGCCGTGCAGGTTCAGCGCCTCCATGAACGGATCCGGGTCGAACTGCTCCATGTTGAACACGCCGGCGCCGCGCCACTGGCCGGTCAGCATCATCTTCGCGCCGATCATCGCCGGCACGCCGGTGGTGTAGGAGATCGCCTGCGACTGCACCTCGCGATAGCAGGCCTCGTGGTCGCAGATGTTGTAGACGAACACCGTCTTCGGCCTGCCGTCCTTCGTGCCGCGCGCGAGGCAGCCGATGCAGGTGCGCCCCTTCGTCAGCGGTCCCAGGCTCGAGGGGTCCGGCAGCACGGCTTTCAGGAACTGCAGCGGCACGATCTCCTGGCCGTTGTAGAGCACCGGGTCGATGCGCGTCATGCCGACGTTCTGCAGCACCCGCAGGTGGTTCAGGTAGTTGTCGGAGAACGTCATCCAGAAACGCGCGCGCTTTACCGACGGAAAGTGCTTCACGAGGGACTCGAGTTCCTCGTGGTACATCAGGTAGATCTTTTTGGGCCCGATGCCCTCGGGGAAGTCGAAGGTGCGCGCCACCGCCAGCGGATCGGTTTCCTGCCACGCGCCGTGCTCCCAGAAGCGCCCGCGCGCAGTGACCTCGCGGATGTTGATCTCGGGGTTGAAGTTGGTCGCGAACGGCTGCCCGTGCTCGCCGGCGTTGCAGTCGATGATGTCGAGTTCGTCGATCACGTCGAACTCGTGCTTGTGCAGCCAGGCCGTGAACACGTTGGTCACGCCGGGGTCGAAGCCGCTGCCGAGCAGTCCCATGATGCCGCGGGTGGCGAAGCGCTCGTGGTAGGCCCACTGCCAGCTGTACTCGAACTTCGCCTCGTCCGGTGGCTCGTAGTTCGCGGTGTCGAGGTAATCGACGCCGGTTTCCAGGCAGGCGTCCATGATCGGCAGGTCCTGGTACGGCAGCGCGACGTTGATGACCAGGTCCGGCCGCTCGCGGCGGATCAGCGCGGCCATCGCCGCGACGTCGTTGGCGTCGATCGCGGCGGTCGCGATCGGGCGCGCGATCTGCGCGGCGATGCGCCGGCACTTCTCCTCGGTGCGACTGGCGAGTACGATCTCCGAAAACACCTCGGGCACCTGTGCGCACTTGTGGGCCACGACCTGGCCGACGCCGCCGGCGCCGACGATGATCACCTTCGCCATGGGACAGGCTCCTGTGTCAGTCCTCGAAGTAGGTGTAGCCGCGCAGGCTCGCGCTGAACAGTTCGAGCAGGTTCTGCCGCTCGACCGGCGCGATCCGCCCGCTGCGCACCGCGCGCTCGGCGGTGCGCCGGAACTGTTCGAGCAGTTGCTGCGGCTGGTATTCGACGTAGCTCAGCACGTCGGCGATGCTGTCGCCACTCATCTCGCGCACGAAGTCGAAGCTGCCGTCGCCGTTGATGCGTACGCTGACCACGTGCGTGTCGCCCATCAGGTTGTGCAGGTCGCCGAGTGTCTCCTGGTACGCGCCGACCAGGAACACGCCGAAGTAGTACGGTTCGCCCTCGCGCAGCGGATGCACCGGCAGCGTCTTCTGCAGTCCGCGCGGATTGATGAAACGGTCGATCTTGCCGTCCGAATCGCAGGTGATGTCGGCGATGATCGCCTGGCGCGTCGGCTTTTCGCGGTGGCGATGCAGCGGCATCACCGGGAACACCTGCTCGATCGCCCATACGTCGGGCAGCGACTGGAACACCGAGAAGTTGCCGTAGTAGATGTCGGAAAGCGAGTCCTCGAGGCCTTCGAGCCCCGGCGGCAGCCGCTTGGCTCCCTGTGATTCGCTCACGATCGAGCGCACGATCTCGAGGAACAGCCGTTCCGACAGCGACAGCGAACGCAGGCGGATCTGGCCGCGCTTGAACAGGTCGCGGATCTCGTCGCGATAGTAGACCGCGTCGTTGTAGCACTCCTGGAGGTTCTTCACGCTGACGCTGGCCAACACTTCCGCGAGGTTGCGGATCAGTTCGTGCTCGGCGGGGTCGATCTTCTCCGGGACGTTGCCCGATTCGAAACGCGTGACGTCGAGGATGTTGAACAGCAGCACCGAGGAGTACGCCACGGTCGCGCGGCCGGACTCGGTCACGATCACCGGGTGCACGATGCCCTCGGGGTCGAGCGTGGTCATGATCGCCTCGACGATGTCCGAGCAGTACTCGTCGAGGGTGTAGTTCTTGCTGTACTCGAAATTGGTCTGCGTACCGTCGTAGTCGACCGCGAGTCCGCCGCCGAGGTCCAGGTAGCCCAGCGCGGCGCCTTCCTTCACCAGGTCCACGTAGTAGCGGCAGGCCTCGAGCACGCCGCTGCGGATGTCCCGGATGTTCGGGATTTGCGATCCGAGGTGGTAGTGCAGCAGTTGCAGGCAGTCGAGCATGCCGTGGTCGCGCAGCGCATCGACGACCTCGACGATCTGCGAGGTCGTCAGTCCGAACAGGCTGCGGTCACCGCTGCTCTCGTTCCAGTAGCCACCCACCTTCGATGCGAGCTTCACGCGCAGCCCGAGGATCGGGCGTACGCCGATGCGCCGCGAGCACTCCAGGATCACCGGCAGTTCGGTCGGGGTCTCGATCACGAAGGTGCAGCGGTAGCCCAGCTTCAGCGACTGCAGGCCGAGCGTGATGAACTCCTCGTCCTTGTAGCCGTTGCAGACGATGTGGCTGGTCTCCGGGTCGAGGCTGGCGAGCGCGATCAGCAGTTCGGCCTTGCTGCCGGCCTCGAGGCCGTGGCCGTAGCTGGCGCCGAAGCGGGCGATCTCCTCGATCACCTGGCACTGCTGGTTGACCTTGATCGGGAACACGCCGCGGTAGCAGCCG
>CAUJIL010000259.1 GCA_963204845.1 Pseudomonadota bacterium
GGACGGTTTTGTAGGTCCGGGCTGTGCCCGGACATTGTTCGGCCGCAGGCCGAACCTACGGGACAGTGTTCGGCCACAGGCCGAACCTACACCGTCACGCGGGGTAGCGGGGGACGGGGGATGCTGAGCTTCTGCGCGGGAGCCATCACGGTCGCGGTGCCGCTCAGCACCGGCTTCCCGGCCTGGTTCAGGACCACCGTGCGGATCTTCACGAACTTCTTCTCGGGCAGCAGTTCCTCGACCGTGAGTTCCACGGTCAGGGTATCGCCGATGCGCACCGGGCGCTCGAAGCGGAAGTCCTGCCCGATGTAAACGGTGCCCGGCCCCGGCAGTTCCATGGCCAGCGCGGCGGAAACCAGGCCGCCGGTGTACATTCCGTGCGCGATCCGCCCCTTGAACTGGGTTCCGGCCGCGAACTCCTCGTCAAGGTGCACCGGGTTGACGTCGCCCGAGACGGCGGCGAACAGCAGCACGTCCTGCTCGGTGACGGTGCGCGTGGTCGTGGCGCGCTGGCCAACGGACAGTTCCTCGAAGGTGAAATTCTGCAGTGTGGACATGCGTGGCTCCGGTTCCGGTGCGGGAGGGGCGGATTATCGCCGCGCGCGCGCGCCGATTGCCAGCCGCGAAGCTTGTTCGCTACAGTCAACGGGCGCGTCGGGCACTCACACCACGAACGGGGCACGGAGATGC
Organism: Pseudomonadota bacterium; assembly: GCA_963204845.1. GTDB lineage: Bacteria > Pseudomonadota > Gammaproteobacteria > Pseudomonadales > UBA5518 > UBA5518. Next base: position 691 of record CAUJIL010000259.1, read on the forward strand.
GAAGCATGGAACTGATCGAACGGGCACTCGATGCCGCGCGTATGCCGCAGTCGATGGGTTCGCCGGAGCACGACAGCATCAACGCGCTGCTCGCGGCCGCGGTCGCGCGTTTCGGGGACAAGCCCGCGTTGAGCGGCTTCGGCCACACGCTGAGCTACCGGGAACTCGACCGGCTTTCGGGCGCCTTCGCGGCGTGGCTGCAGCACCACACCGACCTGCAGCCGGGTGATCGCATTGCGATCCAGATGCCGAACCTGCTGCAGTACCCGGTGGTCACCCTTGGCGCGCTGCGCGCCGGGCTGATCGTGGTCAACACGAACCCGCTGTACACCGCGCGCGAGATGGAGCACCAGTTCCGCGACTCGGGCGCGAGGGCACTGGTCGTGATGGCGAACATGGCGGCCGCGGCCGCGGCGGTGCTGCCGCACAGCGACATCCGCCACGTGGTGGTCACCGAGGTCGCCGATCTGCATCCGTTCCCGCGCCGCGTGCTGCTGAACGCCGGCGCGCGCTACGTGAAGAAGATGGTCCCGGCCTACGACATCCCCGGCGCCGTCGCGCTGCGGCGCGCGCTCGCGCTCGGCGCCCGGCGCGCGCACTGCGAAGCGCAGCCGGCGCGCGAGGACGTCGCGATCCTGCAGTACACGGGCGGCACCACCGGTGTCTCCAAGGGCGCGATGCTCTCGCACGCCAACGTGGTCGACAACGTGCAGCAGGCCGGCGTGCTGTTCTCGACCTACGATTTCCGCGAGGGCGAGGAGACGTTGCTGCTGCCGTTGCCGCTGTACCACATCTACGCGTTCAACGCCTGTCTGGGAATGATCGCGCGCGGCGCGCGCACCTGCCTGGTCGCGAACCCGCGCGACCTGCCGGCGCTGGTCGGGGACTTCGCGCGCGAACGCCCCACCGGCTTCGCCGGCCTGAACACGCTGTTCGTCGCGTTGTGCAACAACGAGCAGTTCCGCGCGCTGGATTTCTCGTCGCTGAAGCTCACCATGTCCGGCGGCATGGCGCTGACGATGGACGCCGCCAAACGCTGGAAGGACGTCACCGGGGTCGACATCGTCGAGGGCTACGGCATGACCGAGACCTCGCCGGTGATCTCGCTGAACCCCGTGCATGCGAACCGGCTCGGCACCATCGGCCTGCCGGTGCCCTCGACCGAGGTGCGCATCCTCGACGACGCGGGCAACGAGGTCGAGGCCGGGCAGCCCGGTGAACTGGTGGTGCGCGGCCCGCAGGTGATGCTGGGGTACTGGAACCGGCCCGACGAGACGGCGAAGATCATGGGCGACGGTGGCTGGCTGCACACCGGCGACGTGGCGATCGTGACCGCGGACGGCTACCTGAAGATCGTCGACCGCAAGAAGGACATGATCGTCGTCTCCGGCTTCAACGTGTACCCGAACGAGATCGAGGATGTGGTGGTCGCGCACCCCGACGTGCTCGAATGCGCTGCGGTGGGGATCCAGGATCCGCGCACCGGGGAGGCCGTGCGCGTGTTCGTGGTGCCGCGCAATTCCTCGCTGACCGAACAGCAGTTGCGCGAGTACTGCCGCCAGAACCTCACCGGCTACAAGATGCCGCGCGACTTCGTGTTCCGCGACGAGCTGCCGAAGTCGAACGTGGGCAAGATCCTGCGCCGCGAACTGCGCGACCGATGAACCACGGCGGATCGTGACCGGATGGCCGCTGGACCGCCACGCGCGGGGACGTTGCCGCCCGCGCTGCAGGAGTTGCGCGCCCGTCTGGGGGAGACGTTGGGAGCGGACCGCCCGCGCCTCGAGCGCCAGTTCGCGCAGCTCGCCGACCTGCTGCGCCGTGGCAAGCCGCACGATCGCCTGCTGACCGGGCTGGGCGCGGCGATCGACGAGTCGCTGGCGCGCGTCGCGCGTCGCCGCGCGCTGCTGCCCGCGCACATCGGCTATCCGGCCGAGCTGCCGGTCGCGGCCGCGCGCGAACGCATCCTCGAGTCACTGGCGGTGCACCAGGTCGTGATCCTCGCCGGCGACACCGGCTCCGGCAAGACCACGCAACTGCCCAAGCTCTGCCTGGAACTCGGGCGCGGCGTGCGCGGCATGATCGGTCACACGCAGCCGCGGCGCATCGCCGCGCAGGCGGTGGCGGGGCGCATCGCCGAGGAACTGGGGCCCGCGGGCGCGGCGCTGGTCGCCTGGCAGGTACGGTTCGCCGACCGCTCGACCCCCGACACGCTGGTCAAGCTGATGACCGACGGCATCCTGCTCGCCGAGATCACGCACGACCGGCGCCTCGAGCGCTACGACACGATCATCATCGACGAGGCGCACGAGCGCAGCCTGAACATCGATTTCCTGCTCGGTTACCTGCAACGGCTGCTGCCGCAGCGGCCCGACCTGAAGCTCGTGATCACGTCCGCGACCATCGATGTGGAGCGTTTCGCGCGCCATTTCGCCGGCGCTCCGGTGATCGAGGTCGCCGGGCGCACGTATCCCGTGGATGTGTGGTACCGGCCGCCGCCCGAGGACGAACCCGAGCTGCCGGCGGCGATCGTCGCGGCGATCGAGGAACTGATTGCGCACGAGCGCGGCAGCGCGCATGCCGGGCGTGGCG
>CAUJIL010000260.1 GCA_963204845.1 Pseudomonadota bacterium
TGTCGTGCGGGCGCAATCCGGCGTCGGGGTCGCGAATCAGCCAGGTGCCGGCCGCAATCAACACAAGCAGCGCCAGTAGCAACCACGGCAGGTGGATCACGCTGACACGATCGAACAACACGCCGCAGCCGACCACCGCCACGATGAAACTGACGGAACCCCACAGCCGCACCTGACCGTAGCGCTGCACCGCGTCGCGCAGCGACGCCAGCGTGATCGCCTCGAACGGGGCGAGGATCGCGCACCAGAACACCGAGTGGACCAGCACCACGGCGACGATCCACGCGGTGCCGCTGCCGAGCGGCAGTGCGGCGAAGCTGACCGCGGCGAACAACGCCCCGGCACGGATCACGCGCAGCGGGCTCCCGCTGCGATCGGCGATCCAGCCCCACAGGTTCGGCGCCACGATGCGCACCGCCGCCATCACCGCGAGCACCACCCCGATCGCGGTGGCATCGAGTCCCACCGCCTGCAGGTAGAGGCTCCAGTAGGGCATGATCGCCCCGAGGAACGCGTAGTACAGGAAGTAGAACGACGACAGGCGGGCGTAGATCGACCCGCCAGGGCTCATCGATCGGCCGCTGCCGGGATGGACGCCGGAACCACCGGTGTCGCCGGCTTCACATCGGCATTCTGCGCCCGGTGACGCAGCCAGTGGTCCATCAGCACCAGCGCCAGCATCGCCTCGGCGATCGGCGTGGCGCGGATGCCGACGCAGGGATCGTGGCGCCCGTGCGTGACCACCTCCACCGGGTTGCCGAAGCGATCGATCGAGGCGCCCGGCAGCCGGATGCTCGAGGTGGGCTTGAGCGCGATCGCGACCACGATGTCCTGGCCGCTGGAGATCCCGCCGAGGATGCCGCCCGAGTGGTTCGCGAGGAAACCCTGCGGCGTGATCGCGTCGCGGTGCTCGCTGCCCTTCTGGCCCACGACCGCGAAGCCGTCGCCGATCTCCACCCCCTTCACCGCGTTGATGCCCATCATCGCGTGCGCGATGTCGGCATCGAGGCGGTCGAACACCGGCTCGCCGAGCCCGGGCGGGACGCCGTCGGCGACCACCACGATGCGCGCCCCGATCGAGTCACCGGACTTCAGCAGCGCCGCCATGTACTCCTCGAGCCGCGTCACCAGCGCCGGATCGGGGCAGAAGAACGGGTTGTTCTCCACCGCGTCCCAGTCGAGCGTCGTGGCCGCGAGCGGCCCGAGCTGCGCCAGGTAGCCGCGCACCCGCACCCCGAGCCGTTCGCGCAGGTACTTCTTCGCGATCGCGCCGGCCGCCACGCGCACCGCCGTCTCGCGCGCCGAGGAGCGCCCGCCGCCGCGGTAGTCGCGCAGTCCGTATTTCTGCGTGTAGCTGTAGTCGGCGTGGTTGGGCCGGAAGGTGTCGCGGATGGCGGTGTAGTCCTTGGAGCGCTGGTCGGTGTTCTCGATCAGCAGGCCGATCGGGGCACCGGTGGTAACGCCCTCGAAGACGCCCGAGAGGATGCGCACCCGATCCTCCTCGCGCCGCTGCGTGGTGAAGCGCGAGGTGCCCGGACGGCGCCGGTCGAGGTCCGGCTGCAGGTCCTCCGCGGCGAGCGGCAAACCGGGCGGGCAACCGTCGACGATGCCGCCGATGGCCGGGCCATGGCTCTCGCCGAAGCTGCTCAGCGTGAATAGCCGTCCGATGCTGTTGCCTGCCATGGGGGGAAGTCCGCGCTCCGTGGGTGAGGCGCGATTATACGGACATTCCGCCCAGCTCGGCCGCGTGGATCAGCGCCACCCCGTGGCCGCCGTCGGCCAGGTCCGGCCACACGAAGGCCAGCCCCGGGTACGCGCGCTCGAGCGCCTCGGCGCTGTTGCCCACCTCGAGCACCAGCAGGCCGTTGCCGTCGAGGTGGCGCGGCGCGTCGGCGAGGATGCGCCGCGCGAGGTCCAGCCCGTCGGCGCCGGCCGCGAGCCCCAGCTGCGGTTCGTGGCGGTACTCGGCCGCCAGCGCCGCCATGTCGGCGGCGTCCACGTAGGGCGGGTTGCACAGGATGAGGTCGAAGCGCTCGTCGGCGAGCGCGCCGTACAGATCCGACGCGAGCACCCGCACGCGCGCCCCCACGCCGTGGCGCTCGACGTTGGCGCGCGCCACCTCGAGCGCCTCGGGTGATACGTCGGCGAGCAGCACCTCGGCGTCGGGCCACGCGAGCGCCGCCGCGATGCCGATGCAACCGCTGCCGCAGCACAGGTCCAGGATGCGGCGCGGTTCGTGCCCGTCCAGCCACGGCTCGCAGCCCTGCGCGATCAGTTCCGCGATCGGCGAGCGCGGGATCAGCACCGCCGGTGTGACGCGAAAGCGCAGCCCCGCGAACCACGCCTCGCCGAGCAGGTACGCGGTGGGCACACGCTCGCCGATGCGCCGCGCCAGCAGTCCGCCAAGACGCCTGCGCTCCTCGGCGCCGAGGCGCGCGTCGAGCACCCAGTCGGGGCTGTCGAACGGCAGGTGCAGCGCGCCGAGTACCAGCCAGCGCGCCTCGTCCCAGGCGTTGTCGGTGCCGTGCCCGAAGCTCACGGCCGCCGCGTTGAACGCACTCACCGTCCAGCGCAGGAAGTCCCGCACCGTCGCCAGTTCCGCCGGTGCGCGGTGCGTGTCGTCATGCTTGCCCACGTTCCCTCCAGAATCGGTCGATGCGCGCCGCGATAGCCGGTGCTGCCTCGAGCATATGGCAATGATGGCAGCCGCCGGCCTGCGCGCGCTCCAGCCCCGGGTACCAGTCGAGCACCTCGTGGCCGCGCAACGGCGCGGCCAGCCCGGCGCCGACCGCGAAGATCAGCGTCGGGGCGGTGATCCCCGCGAGCACGCTGCGCACCTGCGCGGGCGTGAGCTTCAGCGCCGAGGCCAGCCGCAGGCGCGGGTCGGTGCGCCAGCGGAAGCCGCCGGCGACCGGCTCCAGGCTGCGCGGCACCAGCAGCGTGGCGGCGCGCTCGTCGATGCCGCTGGCCGCGCAGCGCGCCGCGATCGCCGCATCCACGCTCGCGAACACGCGCGCGCCACGCGTGGCGCGGCCGGCGTAGTCGTGCGCGAAGCTGCTCAGCTGCGCGAGCGTCTGCGCGTCCTCGAGCTGCGGCACCAGCGCACCGTCGAGCATCACCAGGCTGCTGACCGCCGGCGCTGCGATGGCGGCGAGCAGGGTCGCGATCCCCGCGCCACGCGAATGTCCGAGCAGCGCGTAGCGCTCCAGCTCCAGCGCGGCCGTGAAACGCAGCAGCTCGGGCAGATCGTCCCAGATGTTGTAGGTGCCGCCGGCGCCGCGGTGCGAACTCAGTCCGTGCCCGGGCAGGTCGAGCGCGATGATCCGCCGCTCCGCCAGCAGCGGCGCCAGCGCGTCGAAGGAGGCGGCGTTGTCCAGCCAGCCGTGCAGTGCGAGCACCGGATACGCGTCTTCGTCGCCCCACTCGCGCCACGCGAGCCGCATCCCGCGCACCTCGAGGCTGTGTTCGCGGGGTCCGCGCCCGGCCGCGCTCACACGAGCAGCCTGCGCAGGATCGCTTCGCACTCCGGGCGGCGCATGTAGCGCGGCACCGGATAGAAACCCTGTGCCTCGGCCAGCGCGCGCCCCGCGATGCCGGGGATGTCGGCCTCGCGCAGCGCCGCCAGCGTCGGCGGCAGCTCGATCGCACGCTGCAAGGCGCGCAGCCGGTCGATGAAGGCCTGCGCGGCGTCGCGCGGCGGGTCGCCCGCTCCGGCCGCACCAATCGCCACCGCGAGCTCGGCCAGCCGCTCGGCGGCGGCATCGCGGCAGAAGTCCAGCACGTGCGGCAGCGCAAGCGCGTTCGCCAGCCCGTGCGGCGTGTGGTAGAGCGCCCCGAGGTCGTGCGCGATCGCGTGCGCGTAGCCCACGCTGGCGCGCGTGAACGCGAACCCCGCCAGCGTGGAGGCGAGCGCCATCGCCTGGCGCGCCTCGAGGTCCGCGCCGTCGGCGCAGGCGCGAGCGAGATTCGCGAACACCATGCGCGTGGCCGCCAGCGACAGCGACCGCGTCTCGGCGTTCGCGAATCCCGACAGGTACGACTCGACCGCGTGCGTCAGCGCGTCCATGCCGGTGGCGGCAGTCACCGGCGCCGGCAGGCCGAGCATCAGGCCGGCGTCGAGCGCCGCCATCGCAGGTATCAGTTTGGGGTCCACCACCGGCGTCTTCGCGCGCGCGGCGGTATCGGTCACCACCGCGATCGCCGTGACCTCGGAGCCGGTGCCGGCGGTGGTCGGCACCGCGTAGATCGGCAGCGGCGGCTTCTTCACGCGGAAGTTCCCGACCAGCGCGGCCACGCCACAGTCGTTGCCCACGCAGGCCGCGATCAGCTTGGCGGCGTCCATCGGCGAGCCGCCGCCCACGCCGAGCACGGCGTCGGCACGGTGCGCACGCGCAGCCGCCACGCCGGCCTCGATCTGGGCGTGCGTGGGGTCCGGTTCCACACCGTCGTGCACCGCGCACGCCACACCCGCCGCCTCCAGCGCCTCGACCAGCGGCTGCACGACGCCGAGGCGGTTCAGCACCGCGTCGGTGACCAGCAGCACGCGCCGGTGCCCGAGGTCGGCCAGCGTGCGGCACAGCTGGCGCGCCGTGCCCGGACCGGCGAGCAGCACCGGGCGCTGCATGCGCACCGAGGCGATCAGCGCGTGCAGGACCAGCAGCCTGGCACGGTGGAGCACGGGCCCAAGCGGGGACGCCAGCACGCGCTCCATCGCCACCGCCTCAGCCGCCGCTCAGTTCGAGCAGCAGGCGGTTCAGCCGCTGCACGTAGGCCGCCGGATCCTCGAGGTCGTCGCCCGAGGCGAGCTGCGCCTGCTCGAACAGGATGGTCGCCAGCGCGGCGAAGCGGTCCTCGTCGGTCTCGCGATCCAGCCGCTGGACCAGCGGATGATCGGGATTGAGCTCGAGGATCGGCTTCGCCTCCGGCACCTGCTGCCCGGCCGCCTGCATGATGCGGCGCATCTGCACGCCCATGTCGTGATCGCCCACCACCAGACAGGCCGGGGACTCGGTCAGCCGCGCGGTGACCCGCACCTCCTGCACCCGCGTCTGCAGTGCCGTCTGCACGCGCTCGACCAGGTCCTTCGCTTCCTGCTGGCGCTTCTCGCGCTGCTCCTTGCTGGCGCTGTCCTCGAGTTCGCCGAGATCGAGGTCGCCGCGCGCCACGTCCTTGAGCTTCTTGCCGGCGAACTCCCCGAGGTAGGAAACCATCCAGTCGTCGATGCGGTCGTGGAGCAGGATCGCCTCGATGCCCGTGCGGCGCAGCAGCTCGAGGTGCGGGCTGTTGCGCGCGGTGGCGAAGTTGTCGGCCACCACGTAGTAGATGTGTTGCTGCCCCTCGCGCATGCGCTCGACGTACTGTTCGAGGTTCTGGTCCTGCGCCGGCTTGTCGGTGTGCGTGGTCGCGAAGCGCAGCAGTTTCGCGATGCGCTCGCGGTTCGCGAAATCCTCCGCCAGTCCTTCCTTCATGACCTGGCCGAACACGTCCCAGAACGTGCGGTAATCGTCGGGGCGTTCGCTGGCCAGGTGCTCGAGCATGTCGAGCACGCGCTTGCTCAGCGCACCGCGCATCGCATCGACCGCCGCGCTCTTCTGCAGGATCTCGCGCGAGACGTTGAGCGGCAGGTCGGCGGAATCCACCACGCCCTTCACGAAGCGCAGGTACAGCGGCAGGAACTGCTCCGCCTCGTCCATGATGAAGGTGCGCTGGATGTATAGCTTCAGCCCGCGCGGCGCATCGCGGTTCCACAGGTCGTAGGGCGCGTGCGACGGGATGTACAGCAGCGAGTTGTACTCGTAGCGGCCCTCCACGCGGTGATGGCTCCAGGTGAGCGGATCCTCGAAATCGTGCGCGATGTGCTTGTAGAACTCGCGGTATTCCTCGTCGCCGATCTCGGCCTTGGGGCGCGTCCACAGTGCGGTGGCCTGGTTGATCGTCTCCCACTCCTGGGCACCCTGCTCGCCGCCCTCCTCCTCCTCGTCGTGGCGCTCCCTGGGCATGCGCACCGGCAGCGAGATGTGGTCCGAGTAGCGCTTGACGATCGAACGCACGCGCCAGGCGTCGAGAAACTCGGCCGCGTCCTCCTTCAGGTGCAGCACCACGGTGGTGCCGCGTTCGGCGCGCTCGATGTCCTCGACCGTGAACTCGCTCTCCCCGGCCGACTCCCAACGCACACCGGCGCCACTGTCCAGCCCGGCGCGGCGGGTGAACACCTCCACGCGGTCGGCCACCATGAACGCGCTGTAGAAGCCGACTCCGAACTGCCCGATCAGCTGCGTGTCGCGACGCTGGTCACCCGAGAGCTGCTGCACGAACTGCGCGGTGCCGGAGCGCGCGATGGTGCCGAGGTGGCTGATCGCCTCCTCGCGCGACATGCCGATGCCGTTGTCGGTGATCGACAGCGTGCGCGCGTCCTGGTCGACCGCGATGCGGATGCCGAGCTCCGGGTCGTCGGCCAGCAGCCCGGGGTTGGCGAGCGCCTCGAAGCGCAGCTTGTCGGCGGCGTCGGAGGCGTTGGAGATCAGCTCGCGCAGGAAGATCTCCCGCTTGCTGTAGAGCGAATGGATCATCAGGTGCAGGAGCTGGCGGGCCTCGGTCTGAAAGCCCATCGTCTCGCGGTGCGCTGCGGTCATGCGGTGTACTCCCTCTGGTCTGGAACCGACCCAGCGCATATGGGGTCGGCGCCACCGCTTTCAAGGGCGCCGGTGCCCGGCGCAGTGACATGCGGGGGCGCGATCGGCTAGATTCGCCACCATCTGCCCGCGCGGGGCAGCATAACGACAACGGAGGCCACAGCGTGAGCACCATCGAGACCTTTGCCCGGTTCGCCGTCCGCACCGGCAGCGACGCCATCCCCCCCGAGGTGCGCGAGTACGCGCGCATCGTGCTGCTGGACACGCTGGTCTGCGGCCTCGCGGCGGCACGGCTCGAGCGCTCGCAGATGGCCCAACGGCTGGCCGCGCGCTTCGGCGGCCCGTCCGAGGCCACCGTGTTCGGGCTGGCGCAGCGCGTCGCGGCGGTGAACGCCGCGCACGCCAACGCCGAGATGATGAACGCGCTGGACGCCGACGACACCTTCTACAACGCCGCGCATTTCGCCGCGATCGTGGCGGCGGCGGCGCTGGCCGACGCCGAGCGCATGCACCTCGACGGCGCCGGACTGCTGCGCGCCTTCACGCTCGGCTTCGAGGTCAGCGCGCGCGTGAACCTCGCCTCGGCGATCATGCAGTACGAGAACGGCGAGTTCCGCTGGTCGCAGATACTCGGCAACGGCGGCGATGCCTTCGGCGCCGCGGTCGCGAGCGCGGTCGCGAGCGGCCTCGACGAGCGCACGCTCGCCAACGCGCTCGGGATCGTGGGCTGGACCACGCCGACTCCGAAGGCGACCAACATGGCCATCCGGCGCGAGTTCAACTCGTTCAAGTACGCACCCTACGGCTGGGTGGCGCAGACCGGCATGGTCGCCGCCGCGCTCGCCGCCGAGGGCTACACCGGCGACACCGACGTGCTGGACATCCACCCCGGCTTCTTCGAGGCGCAGGGCTTCCTGAGCTCCTACCCCGACCTGCTCGCCAGCGAGCCGGGCCGCCGCTGGTGGATCATGGACACCGCACTGAAACCCTACCCGTCGTGCCGCTACACGCACCCGGCAATCGAGGCGATCAGCGCCTGGCGTGCGCGCGAGGCGCTGGACCCGGCCGACATCGACAGCATCGTGGTGCGCATGAACCCGGCCGCCTACGCCACCTGTTTCTTCCATTCGCCGCAGCCCTCGATCACGCCGGACCACCGCGCGCCGCTGCACGGTGCGTTCAACATTCCCTACGTGCTCGCGCTGGCGCTGCTGGGACGCCCGCGCGGCCCCGGCTGGTACGACGCGGCGAACCTGCAGGACCCGGCGGTGTGGGCGCTGGCCCGGCGCGTGCGCACCGAGCCGGACCCGCAACTCGCGGTCGCGTGGCGCGAGGAGGTGCTGAACAGCCCGCTCAGACGCCCGCAGCGCACGCGCGCCTCGATCACGCTGACGGTGCGCGGCGTCGAGCACCTGATCGAGTCCGACGCCAACCCCGGCGATCCCTGGGACGAGGCCACGCGCGCGGACCGTGCGTGGGTCGAAAGCAAGTTCCACGACTTCTGCGCCGACCTCGTGCCGCGTGCGCAACGCGAGGCGTTGATCGCCGCAGTGTGGGACATCGAGCAGGTCGACGACGTCGCGCGGGTGCTGGCGCCGCTGCTCGAGGTTCCGGCGTGAGCGCTGCGGCCGGCGACGCGCCGGGCGGGGAGACGCTGGCGCAGAAGATCCGCTTCGCCTCCTACTACCGGCCGTGGATGATCGTGCTGCGCGGCCGGCGCGCACTCGCCTTCGACCTGTGGCTGGTCGATCGCACCGGCTGGTCGCTGATGTCCTTGCAGTACGCGCTCGCCGGCGGCAACCGCTACACGCCGACGCTGGCGCTGACGGCGATCGGCGCGCGCAGCGGGGCACTGCGCCGCGTCGCGCTGCCATACCTGCGCCACGGCGAGGATTACCTGGTGGTCGGTTCGAACGCCGGCGGCCCCACGGATCCGATCTGGGTCGGAAACCTGCGCGCCGACGCACGCTGCTGGCTGCGTGTGAAGCGCCATGACATCGCCGCCACCGCGCGCATCGCCGGCGGCGAGGAGCGCGAGCGGCTGTTCGCCGAGGTCGTGCGCCGGAAACCGAACGTCGCGCGTTACCAGGAGCGCGCGAGCGGCTTCGGCCGCGAGATCCCGATCGTCGTCCTGAGCCCACGGCAGTAGGTCGGGCTTCAGTCCGATGGCGTCGCGGGATCGAACCAGCGCAGCAGCGCCTCGCTGCCGGTATCGGTGAAATCGCGGCGGTTGCGCGGCACGCGCCAGGCCCGCGAGGAGTGCAGTGCGCTGTAGCTGTAGCAGGAATCGGGGCGCATCGGGTCCAGCGAGGCCGGCCCCGGCGGCACCGCCTCCTCGTCGAACACGCGTGACAGTGCGACGAAAAAACCGCGCTGGAGTACAAACGCGTATTCGAACCCGGTATCGTCGAGCGCCGTGCGCGCCCAGCCGGTGAAGCCACCGAACACCTTCTGCCCGGCGTAGAGCCCGGGAGCGACGATCACATTGTTCTCCAGTGTCCACTCGAGCACACGCGTACCGTCGCAATCGAGCGTCGCGACGGTGCGCCCGTCGATCACGTCCGGGATCGTCACGTCGTAGCGCCGCTCGCGTGACTCACGGCGCGCATGCACCATCGCGAGCGCGGCGAGGTCGAACAGATGCGTGCAGTGCCGGCGCGGGTTCTGCCAGCGCCCGAGGGTCCGCAACGGATCGGATAGCGGTGCTCCAGCCAGCGAATGCAGCTCCTGCGTTGCCTCGGGACAGGTGGTCAGCGGGTAGCGCTCGGCGTGCGCTGCGATCGCGGTGATCCGCTCCCCGTCATGTTCGAGCGTGACCGAAAAAGCGTGCGGGTCGTCCTCGACCGCGGCGCACACACAGCGCGGCGAGTCGCGATGCAGCACGATCGCGCGCCGGTAACGGCCGCTGCCGTAACGCGGGTCGTAAACCGCGTCGGGATAGCGGGCTCCGGCTTCGGCTCCGGGGTCGCTGCTCATCGCCGTGCCCCGGCGCGCGGGGCACGGCGTTCGTCGTCGCGGCGGATCACCAGCCGGTGACCGCCTTCAGCGCGCTGCCGATCTCGGCGAGGCTGCGCACCGTCTTCACGCCGGCCGCCTCCAGCGCGGCGAACTTCTCGTCCGCGGTGCCCTTGCCGCCGGCGATGATCGCGCCCGCGTGGCCCATCCGCTTGCCCTTCGGCGCGGTGACCCCGGCGATGTACGATACCACCGGCTTGGTCACGTTGGCCTTGATGAACGCCGCCGCCTCTTCCTCGGCCGAACCGCCGATCTCGCCGATCATCACGATCGCCTCGGTCGCCGGATCCTGCTGGAACATGCCGAGGATGTCGATGAAGTTCGAGCCCGGGATCGGGTCGCCGCCGATACCGACGCAGGTCGACTGGCCGAAGCCCGCATCGGTGGTCTGCTTCACGGCCTCGTAGGTCAGCGTGCCGGAGCGCGAGACGATGCCCACGCGGCCGGGCTTGTGGATGTGGCCCGGCATGATGCCGATCTTGCACTCGCCCGGCGTGATCACGCCCGGGCAGTTCGGCCCGATCAGGCGCACGCCGAGCTGGTCGCACGTGACCTTGACCTCGAGCATGTCGAGCGTGGGCACGCCCTCGGTGATGCACACGATCAGGCGGATGCCGTTGTTCGCGGCCTCGAGGATCGAGTCCTTGCAGAACGGCGCCGGGACGTAGATCACGGAGGCGTCGGCGCCGGTGGCGGCGACCGCGTCGGCCACGGTGTCGAACACCGGCAGGCCAAGGTGCGTCTGACCGCCCTTGCCGGGCGTGACGCCACCGACCATCCTGGTGCCGTACTCGATCGACTGTTTCGAATGCGAGGTTCCCTGCGAGCCGGTGAAGCCCTGGCAGATGACCTTGGTGTCCTTGTTGACCAGAATGCTCATCGAATTACCCCTTCGCTGCCTTGACGACGGCCTGTGCAGCCTCGGTCAGGCTCGTTGCCGCGATGATGTTGAGTCCGCTCTCGGCCAGCATCTTCGAGCCGAGATCCGCGTTGTTGCCCTCCAGGCGCACCACCACGGGCACCTTGACGCCCACTTCGGAGACCGCGCCGATGATGCCCTCGGCGATCAGGTCGCAGCGCACGATGCCGCCGAAGATGTTGACCAGCACCGCGCGCACGTTGGCGTCGGAGAGGATGATCTTGAACGCTTCCGACACCCGCTCCTTGGTCGCGCCACCGCCGACGTCGAGGAAGTTCGCCGGACGCCCGCCGTGCAGGTTGACGATGTCCATGGTGCCCATCGCCAGGCCGGCGCCGTTGACCATGCAGCCGATGTCGCCGTCGAGCGCGACGTAGTTCAGCTCCCACTGCGCGGCATGCACCTCGCGGGCGTCTTCCTGCGTGGTGTCGTGCATCTCGCGCAGCGTCTTCTGGCGGAACAGCGCGTTGCCGTCGACACCGAGCTTCGCGTCCAGGCAATGCAGGTTGCCGGCGGTGGTGATCACCAGCGGGTTCACCTCGATCAGCGCCAGGTCCTTGTCCTGGAACAGCTTCGCGAGGCCGAGGAAGATGTTGGTGAACTGCTTGACCTGGTCGCCCTTGAGTCCGAGCTTGAACGCGAGTTCGCGGCCCTGGTACGGCTGCGCGCCGGTGAGCGGGTCGATGGTCGCCTTGAAGATCTTCTCGGGCGTCTCGTGCGCGACCTTCTCGATGTCGACGCCGCCTTCGGGGGAGGCCATGAACACGATGCGGCGCGAACTGCGGTCCACCACGGCGCCGAGGTAGAGTTCCTCGGCGATGTCGGTGCAGGCCTCGACGAGGATCTTGTTGACCGGCTGGCCTTTCTCGTCGGTCTGGTAGGTCACGAGGTTGCGTCCCAGCCAGTGCGAGGCGAAATCACGGATT
>CAUJIL010000261.1 GCA_963204845.1 Pseudomonadota bacterium
ACTGGTCCGGGCGCAGCCCGGACCTACGCGAGCAATGTCCGGGCGCAGCCCGGACCTACGCGAACACTTGTCCGGGCGCAGCCCGGACCTACGCGAGCAATGTCCGGGCGCAGCCCGGACCTACACGAACAATTCCGGGCACACCCCGGTCGGGACGTGTCCGCGCCATCGCTTTCGGCCTTATCATGCGGGCGTGCGTGACGGGGGGTGTGCATGCGGGCCGTGGTCAAACGCTTTGCCGATGCGGTGTTCGCCGCGGTGTCCCCGCGCGGGCCGGTGTACGAGTTCGGTTCGATGGAGGTCAACGATCCCGCCAACCCCGAGGTCGGCAATTTCCGCAGCGTGATCGAAGGCCGGGGGCTCGCGTACGTCGGTTGCGATATGCGCGCGGGTCCGGGCGTGGACTGCATCCAGGACCTGCACGCGCTCGATCTTCCCGACGCCAGCGTGGGTACCGCGATCCTGGCCGACACCATCGAACACGTCGAGTATCCGCGCCGTGCGATCGACGGGCTGCAGCGCGTGCTGCGGCCCGACGGCATGCTGTTGGTCACCACGGTCATGAACTTCCCGATCCACGCCTACCCCGAGGATTACTGGCGCTTCACGCCGAAGGGACTCGAATCCGTGCTCAAACCGTTCGCCGGCGTGTTCGTGAGTCACTGCGGCAATCCGCTGCTGCCGCGCACCGTGGTCGGCGTCGCGTTCAATTACTCGCCGCCCGCTGCGGCGAGTATCGAACAGCAGATCGTTCGCTGGCAGCAGCAGGAGAACCGGCGTGCCGAGCGCATCGCGCAGCGAACCCAGGAGGGCGCATGCTGAAGCACTTGCGTGACCGCGAGGCACGTCGTCACTGAGAACGCGGGGAGCGCCGACCGCCCACCAACGCCACAGGAGAGCCGCCGATGACGACGATCGATCCCTGCCAGCCCGTCGATGCGGGCACGGTCGACGAGTGGTTCGAGGACACCGACGTGCTGGTGATCGGTTACGGTGCGGCGGGCGCCTGTGCGGCGCTCGAGGCCGATGCCGCGGGCGCGCGGGTGAGCCTGCTCGAGGTGGCGAGCGCGGGCGGCGGCACCACCGCGCTGGCCGGCGGCCAGATCTACCTCGGCGGCGGCACGCCGGTGCAGAAGGCCTGCGGCTTCGAGGATTCGGCCGCTGACATGGAGGCCTACCTGCTCGCTGCCGGCGGCGCGAACGTCGATCCACAACGGGCCCACGTCTACGCGCACGGCAGTCTCGAACATTTCGACTGGCTGGTTGCCCAGGGCGTGCAGTTCAACCACCAGTACTACGCCGGCAAGCACACCAACACGCCGGAGTACCAGACGCTCACGTGGTCGGGCAACGAGCGCGGTTATGCCGAGTCGCGCGCCGCGCGTCCGGCGCCGCGCGCGCACAAGCCGCACGCGCACTGGGAGGAAGGTGGCGCGACGTTGATGGCCACGCTGCGCGCGGCGGTGGAGCGGCGGCCGATCCGCGTGCACGTCGACACGCGCGCGCTGACGCTGCTGCGCGAGGGTGAGCGCGTGACCGGTGCGTTGTGTCGCCAGGACGGCGTGGTCCGTGCGTGGCGCGCACGCCGCGGCGTGGTGTTGTGCTGCGGCGGGTTCGTGATGAATCGCGGGATGGTCGCGCGCTACGCGCCACGCCTGAAGGACGCCACACCGATCGGCAGCCCCGGCGATACCGGGGCCGGGATACTGATGGGGCTTGGCGCCGGCGCCGCGGCGATCAACATGAACGAGGGTTTCGTATCGGTGATCTGGTACCCCTCGGGCGAGTTCTGCAAGGGCGTGTTCGTGAACGAGCAGGGACAGCGCTTCGTCAACGAGGATTGCTACCACGCGCGCGGCGGGCACCATTGCCTGAACCAGAGCAACCGCAAGGCGTACATGGTGGTCGACAGCGGCATCTACACCGAGCCGCCGTTGTACTCGGCCGCGCCGGTGGTGCAGGTCGCTGAAACCTTCGAGGAACTCGAGCGCGACGCCGGTTTCGCCGAGGGCACGCTGAGCGCCACACTCGCGACCTACAACCGTTTTGCGCGGCTCGGGGAAGACCCGCTGTTCCACAAGAGCCGCGATTTCCTGCGCCCCCTGGACCAGCCGCCGTTCGCGCTGCTCGACTTCTCGATCGACACCGGGATCTTCTATCCCTCGTTCACGCTCGGCGGACTCGATACCACCATCGACGGCGAGGTGCTGACGCCGTCGGGCATCCCGATCCCCGGCCTCTACGCGGCCGGTCGCACCTCGGCCGGACTGCCGCGCAGCGGCGAGGGCTACGCGAGCGGCATGTCGATCGGGGATGCGACCTTCTTCGGGCGGCGGGCCGGGCGGGCCGCGGCCGGCGGCGGCTGAGCCGCCGCGCGCTCAGTGGCAGGTGCTGGCGCCGTCGACCGCCAGCGCCACACCCGAGACGTACGAGGCGGCGTCCGAGCACAGCCACAGCGCGGCGCGCGCGATCTCGTCGGCCTCGCCCATGCGCCCGGTCGGCAGCGAGGCGAGCAGCACCGGTTCGAGGTCCGGGCGCGCCTCGATGCTCGCGCGCATCAACGGCGTGTCGGTCACTCCGGGGCAGATCGCGTTGACGCGGATCCGCTGGCGCGCGTACTCGCGCGCGGCCACGCGCGTGAGGCCCAGCACGCCGTGCTTGGCGGCGGTGTAGTGGGGCAGGAACGGTGCCGGTGTCACGCCGGCACCTGACGAGGTGTTCACGATCGCGCCGCCGCCGTGCGCGAGCATGTGGCGGATCTGGTGCTTCATGCAGTAGAACACCGCCGACAGATCGACCGCGATCACGCGCTCCCACTCGGCGCCGTCGAGTTCGTGGAACGGTCCGGCCGGCGGACAGATGCCGGCGTTGTTGAACGCGCAGTCGAGGCCGCCGAAACGCGCCACGCAGCGTTCGACTGCCTGTTGCGCACCGCCTTCTTGCGCGAGATCGGCGTGCAGGAACTCGGCGTCGCCACCGGCGATGCGGATCAGGCGCACCGTTTCCGTCGCTGCCGACGCATCGAGATCGACCACCGCCACGCGCGCGCCGTGGCGCGCGAACTGCAGCGCCGCCGCGCGGCCGATGCCACTGCCGCCGCCGGTCACGAAGGCGGTCTTGCCGCTGAAGTCCGTCGTCGCGTCTGTTTGGTGCATATGCGTCTCCCTGTGTGCGCGGCCGGCTCAGCGGCCCTGCTCGAATGCGTAGGCGGCGCGATACAGCGTCGCTTCCTCGAAATGCCGCCCGACCAGCATCATCCCCACCGGCAGTCCGGCGTGGGTGCCGCAGGGCAGCGACAGCGCTGGATGGTGCGTGTGGTTGAACACGCCGGTGTTGGCAACCGGCGCGAACGCCGCGCCGATCAGTTCGTCCACGCCGGCGTCGGGCCGCGGCAGCGGCGGGGCGGTCATCGGCGTGGTCGGCAGCAACAGCACGTCGACCGCACGCAGCGCCTCGTCGTAGGCGCGGCGGATCAGCGGCACGCGGTTCATGGCGCGCGCGAAGCAGCCGAAGCCGTGCGTGCGACGCAGGTGCTCGGCAACGATCAGCATCAGGCGGATGTTCGGCGGCAGTGCGGCGGTGTTTGTTCGCCATGCACGCTGGCGCTCGACGTACTCCTCGTCGACCATGAGGTGGTGCTCGAGTTGCGCGCCGTCGAGCACGAACATCGAGGTGATCATTCCCTGCAACGCGGCGAAGGTCACGCCGCCGGCGATGGTGTGCGCCGGCACCGACACCTCGCTTACGTGCGCGCCCAGCGCGCCAAGGCGCCCGGCGGCGGCGCGCACGCAGTCGTCCACTTCCGGCTCGCCGCCGGGGATGCCGAAGCCCTCGCGCAGCACGCCGATGCGCAGTCCCGCGAGCGGAGCGCCCAGCGCTGCGCGATAGGACCCGGTGCGCGCGCCGTGCTGGCGCGGATCCTCGCCGTCGGGGCCCGCGATCACCTCGAGCAGCAGCGCGTTGTCGGCGACGCTGCGCGTCATCGGCCCGGCGTGGTCGATGGTGGCGTTCATGCCGAGGATGCCGGTGTAGGGCACCAGCCCCCAGCTCGGCTTGAGTCCGACGATGCCGCAGAACGCCGCCGGCACGCGGATCGAACCGCCCTGGTCGCAACCGATCGCCATATCGGCCTCGCCGGTGGCGACCACCACGCCCGAGCCGGAGGAACTGCCGCCCGCGCTGCGCGAGGGATCGTGCGGGTTGCGCACCACGCCGCTTGCGCTGGTGTGGCTGCCGGCGGAGAAGCAGTAGGCCTCGCAGACGGTCTTGCCGACGATGGTGGCGCCCGCCTCCAGCAGCCGCGTGACGATGGCCGCGTCGTGGCGCGGCCGGTAGTCGCCGAGGATGGTGCTGCCGTTGGCGAGCGGCGCGCCGGCGAGCAGCACGTTGTCCTTGAGCGCGACGCTGCGCCCGGCGAGCGGGCCGTCGTCGCGCGTACGCAGTTCGCCGCGCACGTGCCAGGCGCCGTGGGGGTTTTCTTCCGGTGTGGGCGTGCGCCACGCGGCGCGCAGCGGATCGGGCCGCGCCGGCGGCAACGGCAGCAGGTCGACGAGGTCCACGGTCTGCAGCGTGGCCGAGGCGATCGCCGCGTAGACGGCGGCGTCGGCAGCGCTCAGTTCGATGCCGAGTCCGGCGGCGATCGTCGTGCAGGCCGCGGCATCCAGGGAGTTCGGCATTGCTTGGTCCTCGCAGCGGGAGGGGAGTCGCGCGACGCTAAGCGCAGCCGGCGCGGGCGTCAAGCGACGAGGCTGCCGCCGGGCGTGGTGAACCCCGTGGCACCACGGTGCGCGGCCGCGCCGATGGCGTTTCGCCGCGTCCGGACGGCGTTTCGTCGCACGCCGTTGCGGGTGCACGGTCCGCGGTGGCATATTCCGCGGCTGTTTTACAGCCCGGAAAATCCTCGAGGAGTCGCCATGCAAGCCGTGCACTGGATGCGCCGTACCACGCTCGCTCTCGCGCTGTTCACCGGTATCGGCGCGGCCGTGTCCGCGTACGCCGAGGTGCGCGCCGAGCAGTCGCAGGACCTCGCGCAACTGTTCGCCGACGCCGACGAGGCGGCGCTGGTGCTCAGCCCGATCGAGGCGATGATGCGTGGCGACCTGCGCTACGCGGCGGCGTTCGGCGATTATGTGACTCCCGACTACTTCCGCAGCCTCGAGGTCAACGCACGTGCGGAAATGCGCCGGCTCGACGCCATCGACCGCGAGCGACTGTCGGCGCAGGACCGCATTGCCTACGACGTGTTCGCGTACCAGAACCGCCAGTTGCTCGGCTTCTTCGACCGCGGATTGATGGACATCCAGGCGCGGCTGCCGATCGATCACTTCAGCGGCTTCCACGTGTTTTACCCCGAGATTTCCTCGGGCCGCTCGGCGGCACCGTTTCGCACCGTCGCCGATTACGAGCACGGCCTCACGCGCCTCGACGGCTACGCGCGTTACCTCGAACGTGCGATCGAGCGCATGCGCGAGGGCATGGCCAGCGGCCACACGCAGCCGAAGCTGGTGATGGAGAACGTGATCGACCAGCTCGGGCGGCAGATGGAGGGCGGCGCCGAGGCCAGTCCGTTCTACCAGCCGGTGAAGGATATGCCGGCGGAGTTCGCCGCGGCCGACCGTGAACGCCTGGCCGCCGCCTACCGCCAGACGATCGGGCAGCGCGTCTTCGGCGCCTACCGCACGCTGCAGGCGTTCATCCGCGAGGAGTACCTGCCGGCGTGCCGCGGCGGCGCGCCCGGGCTGTTGTCGATGAAGGACGGCGAGGCCGTCTACAAGGCGATGATCGAGCGCTCCACCACCACCGACCTGGGTGCGGCGGAAATCCACGCGATCGGCCTGGCCGAGGTGGAGCGCATCACGCACGAGATGAACGCGATCCGCGAGCGCGTGGGCTTCGCGGGTACGCTGCGCGAGTTCTTCGATCATCTGCGCACCGACCCGCAGTTCAAGTTCGCGAGCAAGCAGGCCTTGCTGGACGGCTACGAGGGGATCCGAGCGCGCGTCGATGCCGCCGTCCCGAAGCTGTTCGCGCTGACGCCGAAGACGCCGTTCGAGATCCGTCCGGTGCCCGCGTACTCGGAGAAGAACGCGGCGGCGGGTTCGTATCGCCAGGGCACGCCCGACGGCACGCGCCCGGGGGAGTTCTTCGTGAACACCTACGACCTGCCCTCGCGCACCACGCCGGGCATGGAGACGCTGTTCCTGCACGAGGCGATCCCCGGCCACCATTTCCAGATCAGCCTGGCGCAGGAGAACGAGTCGTTGCCGAAGTTCATGCGCTTCGGCGGCAACACGGCCTTCGTCGAGGGCTGGGCGTTGTACGCGGAATCGCTGGGGCCGGAACTGGGGATGTTCAGCGATCCGTACCAGGCCTTCGGCAACCTCGACGACGAGATGCTGCGCGCGATCCGCCTCGTGGTCGACACCGGCATCCACGCCAAGGGCTGGAGCCGCGAGCAGGCGATCGCGTACATGCTCGAACACTCGGCGCAGTCGGAAACCGACGCGCGCGCCGAGGTCGAGCGCTACATCGCGATCCCGGGGCAGGCGCTGGCGTACAAGGTGGGTGCGCTGACGATCCGTCGCCTGCGCACGGAGGCCGAACAGGCGCTCGGCGAGCGCTTCGACCCGCGTGCGTTCCACGCCGAGGTGCTGAACACCGGTGCGCTGCCGCTGCAGGTGCTCGAATCGAAGATCCGCGCCTGGATCGACGCCAGCCGCATGTAGGTCCGGGCTATGCCCGGACAGGTTCGGGAGGTTCGGCCACAGACCGAACCTGCGCGGACATTCACGGCACATGTTCGGCCACAGGCCGAACGGCGGCGCCGCCGCGCCGCGCCTCAGAACGCCGCGATACCGGTCTGGGCACGCCCGAGGATCAATGCGTGCACATCGTGCGCGCCTTCGTAGGTGTTCACGGTCTCCAGGTTCACAATGTGCCGGAACACCGCGTATTCGTCGGAAATGCCGTTGCCGCCGTGCATGTCGCGCGCCATGCGCGCCACCTCGAGCGCCTTGCCGCAGGAGTTGCGCTTCAGCAGCGAGATCGCCTCCGGAGCCAGCCGTCCCGCATCGCGCAGACGCCCGGCCTGCAGACAGCCCAGCAGTCCCAGGCTGATCTCGGTCTGCATGTCGGCGAGCTTCTTCTGCACCAGCTGGTTGGCCGCCAGCGGCCGGCCGAACAGGCGGCGATCCAGCGTGTAGTGCCGCGCCGCATGCCAGCACGCCTCGGCGGCGCCGAGCGCGCCCCACGCGATGCCGTAGCGCGCGCTGTTCAGGCAGCCGAACGGCCCTTTCAGCCCGTCTACCCCCGGCAGCAGTTGCCCGGCATCGACCGCCACGTCCTCCATCACGATCTGGCCGGTGATCGAGGCGCGCAGGCTCAGCTTGCCCTGGATCTTCGGCGCCGACAGCCCCGGCATCCCCTTCTCGAGCACGAAGCCGCGAATGCGCCCATCGTCGCAGCGCGCCCACACGACGAACACGTCGGCGAGCGGCGCGTTGCTGATCCACGTTTTCGTGCCACGCAGCACGTAGCCACCGTCGACGCTGCGCGCGCGCGTGAGCATGCTGCCCGGGTCGGAGCCGGCATCGGGCTCGGTCAGTCCGAAGCAGCCGATCCATTCGCCGCTCGCCAGCCGAGGGAGGTACTTTTCGCGCTGCGCCTCGGTGCCGTAGGCATGGATCGGGTGCATCACCAGGCTCGACTGCACGCTCAGCATCGAGCGGTAGCCGGAGTCCACGCGCTCGATCTCGCGCGCGATGAGACCGTAGCTGACGTAATTGACGCCCGGGCAGCCGTAGCCGTCGATCGTCGAGCCCAGCAGGCCGAGTTCGCCCATCTCGCGGAAGATGGCGGGATCGGTGGATTCCGTGCGGTAGGCGTCGCGAACGCGGGGTGCGAGCCGGTCCTGCGCATAGACGCGCGCCGTCTCCTGCACCATGCGTTCCTCGTCGCTGAACTGTGCTGCCATCAGGAACGGATCCTGCCAGTCGAAACTGCCCCAGTCCGAAGATGCCATCCGATTTTCTCCCTCGTTGTCGTGGCGTGGCTCGCGCATACGCCGTTGTGTTGTCGGGTGCCGGCGGCGGTGGCGTGCGCAGGAAAGTCGCCGTGCCGGAGCGTCCGGGCTCGTCTCAATTCGCCGGTGGCCGCAGGATCACCGGGTCCATCTGCCGCAGCCGGTAACGCCTGCGCTGCAGGTCCTCCGGCACGATCGTGATCGGCCGGTAGATCTCGACGCGATCACCGTCGTTCAGCCGCTGCGTCGGTTCGACGATCCGTCCGAAAATGCCGATCCTGTTGCGTGCGGGATCGATCGCAGGAAAATCCTCGAGCACGCCGGACACCCGGATCGCGTCCGCGCAGGTGGCCGTGGCGGGCACCTCGAACTCACGCCAGAAGTGCTCGCGAGGCAGCGCATAGGCGACGCTGACGCGGATCGTCCGTTGCACCGGGGCGGTGTCCGTGCTCATGCCGGCCGCGCTCCCGCGGCGGCAACGTCGATCGGCGCGTGCGCGCCGCGACGGCGCTGCACGCGCCGGTCGATGGCGCGTTTTGCCGCCATCAGGAAGGCCAGCGCGATGAAGCCTCCGGCCGGCAGCACCAGCAGCAGGAAGCCGCGGTAACCGGGGATCAGGGTCGTCTCCAGGAACGCGAAGCGCTCCCCGAGCAGCAGGCCGGCGTTGGCGAACAGCGTGCCGCTGCCGATGATCTCCCGGGTCGCGCCGAGCGCCACGAGCACCAGCAGGAACCCGGTGCCGATCATCAGGCCATCGAACATCGACTCGCGTACCGGGTTCTTGGACGCGAAGGTTTCCGCCCGGCCGAGCAGTGCGCAGTTGGTCACGATCAGCGGAACGAACAGCCCGAGCACCTTGTACAGTTCGTGCATCCACGCGTTCAGCGCCATGTCCAGCAGCGTCACGACGGAGGCGATGATCAGCACGAACGCGGGTATGCGCACTTCCGGCGTGATCAGGTTGCGCAGTGCCGAAACCAGCATTCCCGACAGCACCAGCACCGCGGTGGTCGCCAGTCCCATGCCGAGGCCGTTGGTCGCGGTACCCGTCACCGCCAGCAGCGGACACAGGGCGAGCGTCTGGCCGAGGACGATGTTGTTGCTCCAGAGCGCTTTGCTCGCATTGTCACGGTAATCCATGATCATCGATCTCCGCGTGTGGTTGCCGGCGCAGGGTCGGACCCGTCCACATCGCCGGCCAGCAGCGCCTGCCCCCGACGATCGAAGAATTCCAGCCCGGAGCGCACCGCCTTCACGACGGCGCGCGGGGTGATGGTCGCACCGGTGAACTGGTCGAAATGTCCGCCATCCTTTTTCACCCCCCATTCGGCCGCCGGCGGGTCGCCGAGCGAACGACCGTCGAAGCCGAGGATCCAGTCGTCCTTGAGGACCTCGATCTTGTCACCGAGCCCCGGGGTTTCGGTATGCGCCAGCACGCGCACACCGAGGATCCGCCCCTGCGGGTCCACGCCCATGATGGCGCGGATCGTGCCGCTGTAGCCCGGTCCCGCCACGGTGTAGGCGAGCGCCGTCGGGATGCCGTCCCTGGTCGCGCGGTAGACCGTGATCGTCCCGCCGTCATCGAACCGTTCGGTGCGCTGGTCCTCGACCAGGTTGTTGTCGTGGATCGCGGCCGGAACGACCTGTCCGATCGACGCGCGAAGGTCCTCCTCCGCGCGCAGCGCGATGTCGTCGCGGGTCGCCAGATCGCCGAGGCTCAGCAGCGAGGTGGTCACCAGCGTGGCGCCGCCCAGCAGCGCTGCCTGGAACCAGACGGTGCTGCGGTAGGCGGATCGATCGGTGCGCGACGGGCTGTTCATTGGCGGTCCACGAGGTTCAGCGATTCGCCGCGCGTGTTGCGGCCGAAGATCCGCGGTTTCATGTGCCGGTCGATCAACGGTGTCAGGGCGTTCATCAGCAGGATCGCGAACGACATGCCTTCGGGATACGCCGCCCACGTGCGGATCGCGTAGACGAGAACCGCGAGCCCGATGCCGAACCAGATCTGGCCCTTGGGCGACATCGGCGAGGTGACCGGGTCGGTGGCGATGAAGAACGCCGCCAGCATCGTGGTGCCGTTGAACAGGTGCACCAGCGCGTCGGGATGACGCGTGTCGTCGTACAGGTTGAACAGCGTCGCGATGACGGCCAGCGCAGCGAGAAAGCTGACCGGTATGTGCCAGCGCATGACGCGGTTGGCGATCAGGAAGACACCGCCGAGCAGCAGCAGGATGTCGGATCCCTCGGCCATGCTGCCGCCGTGCAGCCCGAGGATCCAGTCGAGCGGAGCGTAGTGGCCGTCGAGGATCGCGTGCAGCTGCGTTCCCTGGTCGAGTCCGGTGCGGATCGAGTTGAGCACGGTGGCGCTGCTGGTGGCGTCGAGGCCGGCGTTGCCGAAGACGATGGCGAGCGATTCGATGAACCCGGGTGCTGCGGCATCCCACAGCGGTGCGGGACGCACGAAGTACGTCATTTCGAGCGGAAAGGAAACCAGGAGCACGACCCGCGCCACCATGGCCGGGTTGAAGACGTTCTGTCCCAGGCCCCCGTAGGCGTGCTTGGCGATCACGATCGCCACCGCCGAGCCGAGCACCCCGATCCACCACGGCGCCCACGGCGGCAGGCTCACGGCCAGCAGCCAGGCCGTCACCAGGGCGGAGCCGTCGGTCGCGAAATGATGCACGGTGCGGCCGGCGACCAGCAGGCACAGCACCTCGAACACCAGCGCGGAACCCAGCGTGACCGTGAACAACAGGATGGC
This sequence comes from Pseudomonadota bacterium, assembly GCA_963204845.1. Lineage (GTDB taxonomy): Bacteria > Pseudomonadota > Gammaproteobacteria > Pseudomonadales > UBA5518 > UBA5518. The sequence continues at coordinate 10,782 of CAUJIL010000261.1, forward strand.
GGGCCAGCCATAGGCCAGGAAACCGAACGCGGTTGCCGGCAGCAGCGCGAGCATGACCAGCAGCATCGATCGCTGCACGCTCTTGTTCTTGCGCATGTAGGGTCCGCTCATCGGAGGCGTGTTGCTCATCGTTCGCTGGTCCCGTCGTTGCGTCCGTCGATGCCGGTAGCGTTCGGCGCGGTCGTGGCACCGGCTTCCAGACGCTGTCGCCGCTGTTCGGTCAGGATCCTGATCCTCTCGTGTTGCTTCTTCTCCTGGTCCTGGTTCCTCAGCCGGCCCTTGCCGTAGTTGAAGAACTGCACCAGCGGGATGTGGGAGGGGCAGACGTAGTTGCAGGAGCCGCAGCTGATGCAGTCGCGCAGCCCGATGCGGTCGGCGCCATCGATGTCCTCGTGCTGGAGCATCTTCGCCATTTCCAGCGGCAACAGTCCCGACGGGCACACGGTCACGCAACTGCCGCAACCGATGCAGGGCATCACGTTCTTGTCGGCGACTTCCGTGCCTTCCAGAAACAGCACGCCGGTCGTTCCCTTGGTGATCGGCACGTCCAGGCCGGGCAGCGGTTCGCCCATCATCGGTCCGCCCATCAGCACCTGGCGCGGCTCCGACACCAGTCCGCCGCTTTGCTGCACCAGCCATGAGACCGGAGTGCCGATCAGCGCATCGTAGTTCTCCGGCCGCCGCAGCGCCTTGCCGCTGACGGTGACGATGCGCGAGATCAGGGGTTTGCCCAGCGCGACCGCCTCGTACACCGCGAATGCCGTGGCCACGTTGTGCACGATCACGCCCATCTCCGCGGTCAGACCGGTCGCGGGGGCCTCGCGGCCGGTCACGGCCTTGACGAGGTGTTTCGAGGAGCCCATCGGGTAGCGTGCCGGCACGTAGACCGTGCCAATGCGGGGGTCCCCGGCGCATGCCTCGCGCAGGATCGTGAACGAAATGTGCTTGTTGTCCTCGACGGCGATCACGGCGCGCTCCACCGCGAGCGCTTGCATCATGATCCTGATCCCCGCGATCAACTGCTCGGGACGCTCGCGCATCAGGCGGTCGTCGCAGGTCAGGTACGGCTCGCACTCGGCGCCGTTGAGGATCAGCAGGTCGAGCCGGTAGCGCTGTCCCTGGTTCAGCTTGACCGCCGCCGGGAAGGCGGCGCCACCCATCCCGACGACACCGGCCTCGGCGACCCGTTGCGCGATCTGCGCACCGGTGGCCGATCGCAGGTCCAGCGGCTCCGGCAGCCGGGTCCACGTATCGTTGCCGTCGGGCTCCAGCGACAGCGTCATCACGGGGAGTCCGGAGGGATGCGGCGCGGTGTGGGCGCCGATGCGGGTGACGTGTCCCGAAGTGGGCGCGTGCACCGGCGCCGAAATCGCGCCCTTGGCGTCGGCGATCAACTGGCCCTTTGCCACGTGCTCGC
>CAUJIL010000262.1 GCA_963204845.1 Pseudomonadota bacterium
CGCCACGCCCGACAAGCCCTTCCTGGTGTATTTCGCGCCCGGCGGAACGCATGCTCCGCTGCAGGTCCCCAGGGACTGGATCGAACGCTACCGGGGCCAATTCTCCGGCGGCTGGGACGCGCTGCGCGAGCAGATCTTCCGCCGCCAGCAGCAACTCGGCGTGATCCCCTCCGACGCGGAACTGACGCCGCGCCCCGCGGAGTTGCCCGCCTGGGACAGCCTCGACCGGGATCAGCGGATCGTGGCGGAGCGTCTGATGGAAACGTACGCCGGCTTCCTCGCGCACACCGACGCCCAGGTCGGCCGTCTGGCGCAGGCGCTGAAGGACAGTGACCAGTTCGACAACACCCTGTTCGTCTACATCGTCGGCGACAACGGCAGCAGCGCCGAGGGCGGACTCGAGGGCAGCATCAACTACAGCGGCGCACTGCAAGGGCTGCGCGAGCCGTTGGCCACGCAGCTCGCGCGCCTGGAAGACATCGGCGGACCCGACACCTTCCCGCAATACAACGCGGGCTGGGCGTGGGCCCTGACCACGCCGTTCCAGTGGGTCAAGCAGGTGGCCTCGCATCTGGGCGGCACCCGCAACCCGATGGTCGTGAGCTGGCCGGCGCGGATCGCTGACCGCGGTGGCCTGCGCAGCCAGTTCGCGCATGTGAACGACATCACGCCGACGATCCTCGACGCGGTCGGGCTCGCGATGCCCGAGCAAGTGGACGGTGTGGCGCAACGACCGCTGGACGGTGCCAGCCTGTTGCCGGGCTTCCTGCGCGCCGACGCCCCGGAGCACAAGTCCACCCACCTGTTCGAGGTGCACGGCCACCGGGCGATCTACCACGACGGCTGGCTGGCATCGGCGCGTCACGACCGCCTGCCCTGGACCGTCGGCCTGCGCATGGGTCCGACGCCGTTCGAGGACGACGTGTGGGAGCTGTACCACCTCGACGAGGACTTCGGCCAGGCCCGCGACCTGGCCGCGCGGATGCCAGACAAGCTGCGCGCGATGCAGGCGCTGTTCGACCAGGAAGCGCGACGCCTGGGCATCCTGCCGCTGCGCAGCTCGCTCGACTCGCGGACCCCGATGCCGGGCCTGAGCGAAGGGCGCACCCAATTCACCTACCACGCCGGCACGGTCGGGATCCCGGAGAGCCAGGCACCGCAGTTCGGCAATCGCTCGTGGGAGCTGCGTGCCACCCTCGACATTCCGGAGGGCACGGGTACCGCCCGCGGAGTGATCGCCACCGTCGGTGGAACGGTCGGCGGCTGGTCATTGCACCTCGACGGCGGCGGCAAGCCGGTGTTCGAGTACCGTGCCTTCGAACTGGGCAGACTGCGCCTCGCCGGTGGGCAGGCGCTCGCACCGGGTCGGCATACGCTGCGGCTGGAGTTCGCCTACGACGGCGGCGGCTACGCGAAGGGCGGGACGTTCACGCTGAGCGATGGCGAGCGCGTGCTCGGTCGCGAACGCATCGTGCTCACCCCGCCCTCGCATTTCTCGATCGACGAGACCTTCGACGTCGGCAGCGACACCGGTTCGCCCGCCGGACGCTATCCAGCGGGAGTTCCGATCGGCAATCCGTTCACGGGAGCGACGCTCGAACGGGTGGATATCGAACTGCGCTGAGGCGTGCCCCGGCGCCCTGCGGCATCACCCTGGCGGCACATCGATCGCCGCCATGCGCGCCGATGCCGCCCCGTCGACCGGTAGCAGCGCGCCGTTGACGAAACTCGCCTCGTCGGACGCCAGGAACAGCGCCGCCGCGGCGATCTCCTCCGGGCGTCCGAACCTGCCCGGCAGCAGCGTCTGCTCGTAGGCGGCCACGCCGCCCGGAAGTTCGGCCGCCCACTGCAGGATCCCCGGCGTGCGGATCGCCCCGGGGGATATTGCGTTGATGCGCACGCCGCTGCGTGCGTTCTCGACCGCGGCGGACTGCGTGAGGTTGTTCACACCGGCTTTGGCGGCACCGTAGGTCGCCAGACCGGGGGCACCACAGAACCCCGCTCCCGACGAGATGTTGATGATGCTTCCCGAGCGCCGGGGCAACATCACGCGCAGCGCGGCCCGCACGCCGAAGAACGTCGAGGACAGCGTCAACGCGAGCACGCGCTCCCACTCGGCGTCGGTCGCATCCTTCAACCAGCCGGCGATGGACTGACCGACATTGTTCACCATTACGTCGAGCCGTCCGCAGCGTCGCACGGTCTCGTCGACCAGCGCATCGATCCCGGTCGATACGGTCACATCGCAACCGCGCGCCGTGACTCCCCGGTGTTCGCCGGCAAGCGTCTCGACGGCCTCCGCGCGAATGTCGGCAGCGACGACCTGCGCCCCGGCAGCGGCGAAACCGCGTGCGATCGCCGCCCCGATGCCGGACCCGGCACCGGTCACGATCGCGATGCGTCCCTCCAGTCTGTCGTCGTTCATGTCTGGTCTCCGGGTGCGGCGTGTGGTGCGCAGTGCTGCTAGCGCAGCTCTATATTCACGTGTTCGATCATGCCATCGACGGCCGGATAGCCGATCGCCACGCCCGGCGGATAATTCCCCGCCGCGGATCCGGTATCGATTCCGACGTCGAAGGTTTCGTGGATCGAGAAGAACGCCGGTGGGCTGGCTGGCACGCGACCCTCTGCGACCACGACTCCGTCCACCTGCAGTTGCAGACGTCCACCCTTCGCATGGCCGCCACCGTCGTAGTCGAAGTCGACCTGCAGTGCATGCCGCCCCGGAGTCAAGGGATCATCGGTATTCAGGTCGACGGTCATGAGATCGAACACACGGTACGTGAACGCAGGTCGCCCCTGCCCGTCCAGGTAGAGTGACCAGCCGGCCGCTGTGCCGCCGATCGTCGCGATGACCCCCTGCGCCGCGCTCGCCGGCACTTCGAGCGTCGCCTGCAGGGTCCACGATTTGTTCAGTATCTTCGGCGCGCCCGACTCGGGAATACCGACGGCACCCGGATAGTAGGTGAACCTGCTGCGTCCGCCGCTCAGGCTCGGCAGCGCGGGATCGCCCATGGTCGGCCCCTGCAGCGGCAGGACCTGATTCGCTGCGGCCTCGCGCATGAAGAGGACCTTCATCCGCTCCAGGCGCCGCGGTTCCCTGGCCGCCAGATCCCTGGCCTGCGAGAAGTCGTTGCGCAGATCGTAGAGTTCCCAACGGTCCTCTTCGAACGGTTTTTCATCGACGACGACACCCCTGGCCCACGGCAGCCGTCCGTGGAACGCCGACGCCATCCAACCGTCGTGGTATATCGCCCGATGGCCGAACACTTCGAAATACTGGGTCGTGTGCCGTTCGGGCGCGGTGGCATCGCCAAAGCTGTAGACCAGGCTGCTGCCGTCCATCGGCTTCTGCCGGATTCCGTCCAGGGTCCGCGGCGCGTCGATGCCGACCGCCTCGAGGATCGTCGGCGCGATATCGTTCACATGACCGAACTGGCTCCTGAGTCCGCCCTTGTCGCGAATATGGTCCGGCCAGGTCACGACCAGCGGGTTACGCGTCGCACCCAGGTGCGAGGCCACCGTCTTGGTCCACTGGAACGGAGCGTTCATCGCCCACGCCCAACCGACCGGGTAATGCGGATAGGTAGCCGGTCCACCGATACGCTCCAGTCGATCCGCGCTCGCTGCCGGCGTTTCGGGCAACCCCTGCAGCGCACCCATGTAGTTCAGGCTGCCCGCCAGGCCACCCTCGGGCGAGGCGCCGTTGTCACCGACGATGTAGATGAACAGCGTATGCTCGAACTCCCCGCTGTCCTTCAGGCTCTGGACCAGGCGGCCGACCTCATGGTCCGTATGCGCCAGGAAACCGGCATAGGTTTCCATCAGGCGCGCGGCGAGTTTCTTCTGCCCGTCGTCCAGGCTGTCCCAGGCCGGCAGGCCCTGCGGGCGCGGCGTAAGCACCGTAGCGGATGGCACGACCCCCAACGCCTTCTGGCGTTCCACGATCCGTTCGCGCATCACGTCCCAGCCGGCGTCGAAGCGCCCACGGTAAGCGTCGATCCACCGCTGCGGCACCTGCAGCGGCGCGTGGGTCGCACCCGGCGCCAGGTACAGGAAAAACGGCTTGTCCGGAGTCATCACGCGTTGTGCGTGGACCCACTGGATCGCCTGGTCGACCAGATCCTGCGTCAGGTGATAATCCGGCCGCGCGGGGCGCAGGACCGGCGTCGTTCCCTCCACCAGCGTCGGGGCGAACTGGTCGGTCTCCCCACCGATGAAACCGTAGAACTTCTCGAAACCCTGCCCCGTAGGCCAGCGATCGAAAGGTCCGCTCCGGGATGTTTCCCAGTCCGGCGTCTGGTGCCATTTGCCGAACGCGGCCGTGCTGTAGCCTGCCCGACGCAGGATCTCCGCCACCGGAGCGGAATCCCGCACGTGGACACCACGGTATCCGGGCCGGCTGTCGGCGGTATTCATCACCGCACCGATCCCGACCGCGTGTGGATTGCGACCCGACAGCAACGCCGCCCGCGTGGGCGAACAGATCGCGGTCGTATGAAAACGGTTGTAACGCAATCCCTCCCGCGCCAGTGCATCGAGCACCGGCGTATCGGCCGGACCACCGAAGGTCGACGTGGCGCCGAAACCGACATCGTCGAGCAGTACCAGCACCACATTGGGCGCACCCGCTGGCGGGCGCGCCTGCAGTGGCGGGACCGGTTGTACCACGACGCCGTCGCGCT
>CAUJIL010000263.1 GCA_963204845.1 Pseudomonadota bacterium
ATCGACACGCTGCACGTCGCCGAAACGGGGCGTGCGGTGCGCCGCGGCGAGCTGCTGTTCACGGCCTACAGTCCGGAACTGCTCAGCGCGCAGCAGGAGTACCTGATCGCACGCGACGCCGCGCGCATCGGCAGCGACGGCTTCGGTGGGCAGCTGCTGCGCACCGCGCGCGCGCGCTTGCTGAACGCAGGCTTCGACGCCGCGCAGATCGCTGCGTTGGAGCACTCCGGCGAGCCGCTGGCGACGGTGGGCGTGCGCGCGCCGGTCGACGGCACCGTGCTTGCGAAGACCGCCGTCGCCGGCGGGCGCTTCGCGAGCGGCGATACGCTGTACAGCCTGGCCGATCTGCGCACCGTCTGGGTGATTGCGAGCGTGCACGAGCACGACCTCGGCGAGATCCGCCGCGGCCAGCCGGCACGGCTGCGCATCGACGGCTTTGCCGGCGAGACATTCACGGGCACCGTCGATTTCGTCTATCCCACGCTTGACCAGGCGACGCGCACCGCGCGCGTCCGCATCGAACTGCCGAACGAGGGGCTGCGGCTGCGCCCCGGCATGTTCGGGCGCGTGGAACTGCAGGCGAGCGGGGCAAACGAGCGCGTGCTGCTGGTACCGGATTCGGCGCTGATCGACAGCGGGCTGCGCCAGCTGGTGCTGGTCGAACACGCCGAGGGCGTGTTCGAGCCACGGGCGGTGGTACCCGGGCGCCGCGGGGCGGCCCACGTCGAGATCCTCTCCGGGCTGGCCGCCGGCGAGCGGGTGGTGGTGCGCGCGAACTTCCTGCTCGATGCCGAGAGCAACCTGCGCGCGGCGCTGGCGGGATTCTCCGCGGCGCCGGCCGGCGCCGACGGCAACGACGCGGGAGCCGGTTCCCACGCGCACGGACACGGAGGGCACTGACGATGCTGCAGGCACTGATCGCATGGTCGTTGCGCAACGTGGTGCTGGTGCTGGTGCTGGCGGCGGGAATCACCGCGGCCGGTGGCTACGCGCTGCTGCATACCCCCGTCGATGCCCTGCCCGATCTGTCCGACGTGCAGGTCATCGTCTACACGGAGTACGGCGGGCAGGCGCCGCAGGTGGTCGAGGACCAGCTCACCTACCCACTGTCGAGCGCGTTGCTCGCGGTGCCGCGCGCGCGCGTCGTACGCGGATTCTCGTTCTTCGGCGCCTCGTTCGTGTACGTGATCTTCGAGGAGGGAACCGATGTCTACTGGGCGCGCTCGCGGGTGCTCGAGTACCTGGACACCGCGCGGGGACGCCTGCCGGAGGGAGTCACACCGACGCTCGGCCCCGACGCCACCGGCGTGGGCTGGGTCTACCAGTACGCATTGAGCAGCAACGGGCACGACCTCGGTGAACTGCGCACGCTGCAGGACTGGTACCTGCGCTACCAGCTGACCCAGACACCGGGCATCGCCGAGGTCGCCTCGGTCGGCGGTTTCGTGAAGCAGTACCAGGTGAGCATCGATCCGCACCGCATGCACGCCTTCGGCATCGATGCCGAGGCGATCAGGAACGCGATCCGTGCCGGCAACCGCGACGTGGGCGGTCGCGTGATCGAGATGGCCGAGCGCGAGTACATGATCCGCGGCAAGGGCTACCTGCGCGGTCGCCAGGACCTCGAGGATATCGTGCTGCGCAGCGCCGGCGGCGTGGCGGTGCGCCTGGGCGACGTCGCGCGCGTCGAACTGGTGCCCGAGGAGCGGCGGGGCATCGCCGAGCTCGACGGCGAAGGCGAGACGGTCGGCGGCATCGCGGTGGCGCGCCACGGCGGCGACGCGCTGGCGGTCATCGACGCGCTGAAGCAGCGTATCGCCGAGATCACGCCCGGGCTTCCGGACGGCGTGGACATCCGCACCGTCTACGACCGCTCGCAGCTGATCCGCGAGGCGATCGCGACGCTGCGCACCACGCTGCTCGAGGAGAGCGTGATCGTCGCGCTGGTCTGCGCCCTGTTCCTGCTGCACCTGCCGAGCGCGCTGGTGGCGATCCTGATGCTGCCGGTGGCGGTGCTGATGGCGTTCCTGGCGATGCGGCTCGCCGGCGTCGGCTCGAACATCATGAGCCTCGGCGGCATCGCGATCGCCATCGGCGCGATGGTCGACGCGGCGATCGTGATGATCGAGAACGCGCACCGGCACATCGAGCGCGACGGCGGCCAGCGCCCGCGCGCGCAGCTGATCCTCGCGGCGTGCCGCGAGACCGGTCCGGCGCTGTTCTTCAGTCTGCTGATCGTGACCGTGTCCTTCCTGCCGGTATTCGCGCTCGAGGCGCAGGAAGGCCGGCTGTTCCACCCGCTGGCGTTCACCAAGACCTTCGCCATGGCGGCGGCCGCGCTGCTGTCGGTGACGCTGGTGCCGGTGCTGATGCTGCTGTTCGTTCGCGGCCGGATCCTGCCCGAGCGGCGCAACCCGGTGAACCGGGCGCTGGTCGCGGCGTACCGGCCGCTGATCGCCTCAGTGCTGCGCCACCGCTGGGCCACGCTGGGCTGCGCGCTGGCGGTGCTGGTCGCGACCGCGCTGCCGGCCAGCCGTATCGGCAGCGAATTCATGCCGACGCTCTACGAAGGCACCCTGCTCTACATGCCGACCACGCCGCCCGGGCTCGGCGTGACCGCGGCCGCCGAGCTGCTGCAGCGCCAGGATGCGATCATCCGCAGCTTCCCGGAAGTGGCCGCGGTATTCGGCAAGGCGGGCCGCGCCGCGACCGCGACCGATCCCGCGCCGCTCGAGATGTTCGAGACGATCATCACGCTGAAGCCACCGGCCGCGTGGCGCGCCGGCCTGACGATGGAGCGCCTGATCGACGAGCTCGACGCCGCGCTGCGCTTCCCGGGCGTGGCGAACGCGTGGACGATGCCGATCAAGGGGCGTATCGACATGCTGTCGACCGGCATCCGCACCCCGGTCGGCATCAAGGTGTTCGGCAGCGAGCTGGCCGGACTCGAGCGCGTGGCGCGCGAGGTCGAGGCCGTGGTACGCGAACTGCCCGGCACCGGCAGCGTCTACGCCGAGCGCCTGACCGGCGGCCATTACCTGAACATCGAACCCGACCGCGAGCGGCTGGGCCGTTACGGCCTGTCGATCGACGCCGTGCAACAGACGATCGCGAGCGCTCTCGGCGGCGAAACCGTCACCACCACCGTCGAGGGCCGCGAACGCTACGCGGTGGGCGTGCGCTACCCGCGCGAGCTGCGGGCCGACCCCGATGCCATCGCGCGCCACGTGCTGGTGCCCGCCCCCGACGGCGCGATGATCCCGCTCGGGCAGCTCGCGACGCTGCGCATCGAGCCCGGGCCGCCGGCCATCCGCACCGAGAACGCGCTGCTGTCGGCCTATGTGTTCGTCGATGTGCGCGAGCGCGATCTCGGCGCTTATGTGGAGCGCGCGCAGCGCGCGGTGGCCGACCGGGTGAACTTCCCGCCCGGCTACTACGCGACCTGGAGCGGTCAGTTCGAATACATGCAGCGCGCCGCCGCGACGCTGCGCATCGTCGTGCCGGTGACGCTGGCGCTCATCTTCCTGCTGCTCTACCTGAACTTCCGCCGCGCCAGCGAGGCGCTGATCGTGATGCTGTCGGTGCCATTCGCGCTGGTCGGCGGCGTGTGGCTGGTGTGGGCGCTCGACTACCAGCTCAGTGTGGCGGTGGCGATCGGTTTCATCGCGCTCGCCGGCGTGGCGGCCGAAACGGGCGTCGTGATGCTGTTCTACCTGGACCAGGCGTGGGAAGCCGCGTGCGCGCGCTCGGCGCAGGCCGCGCGCCGGCCCGCGCTGGCGGACCTGTACGCGGCGATCATGGAAGGCGCGGCCGGGCGCGTGCGTCCGAAGATCATGACGGTGGTCGCGATCACCGCCGGCCTGCTGCCGATCATGTGGAGCAGCGGCAGCGGATCGGAGGTGATGCGGCGCATCGCCGCGCCGATGGTCGGCGGCATGCTGTCATCGACGCTGCTGACGCTGGCCGTGATCCCGGCCGTGTACGCGATCGTGCACGGCTGGGGGCTGCGGCGTGCCGCCGCTCAGCGGGGCGCGGACAGTGCGGCGTAGGCCTTCTCGACCTCCTTCAGGCGTTTCTTCGAGAGCCCGCCGAGCGCCTCGATCGCGTGGCGGATGCGCGCGCGCGAGAGGTCCGAACCGAGCATCTGCATCGAGTCGATCACCGAGATCGACGCCGAGGTGCCGGCGATCGCGATGAACAGCGGGGCCAGGAAATCGCGGATCTTCAGCTCCATCTGCGCCGCCAGCTCCTTCAGCGCGGCGAAGACCGAGTCGCGATCCCAGCGGGTGACGGCCTCGAGGCGCCACTGGCTGAACTGCAGCAGTTCGAGCAGCCGCTCCCGCTCCAGCTTCACCTCGGCGAACGCCTGCTCGCCTACCGGCAGCATGCCCGAGACCAGATACGCCGCAGCCGGCGCGAAGTCGCTGAGCCGCTCCATGCGCGGCTGCAGGTGCGGCAGCACGCGCAGCAGGTTGTCGCGGTTGTACGCCCACTCGACCAGCCGGTCGGCGAGCTGTTCGGGCGTGAAGTTCTCGCGCAGCCACAAGGCGTTCAGCCAGCTCAGCTTGTCGAGGTCGAACACCGGCCCACCGAGCGAGACGCGCCCGATGTCGAAGGCGCTCAGCATCTCGTCGAGCGTGAACTTCTCGCGCTCGTCGGGCATCGACCAGCCCATGCGTCCGAGATAGTTCAGCAGCGCCTCGGGCAGATAACCCATGCGGCGGTAGTACAGGATGCTGGTCGGGTTCTTGCGCTTGCTGAGCTTGCTGCGGTCGGGGTTGCGCAGCAACGGCATGTGGCAGAGCACCGGCGCCGGCCAGCCGAAGTACTCGTACAGCAGCAGGTGCTTGGGCGCGGAATTGATCCACTCCTCGCCGCGCAGCACGTGCGTGATGCCCATCAGGTGGTCGTCGACCACGTTGGCGAGGTGATACGTGGGCATGCCGTCGGCCTTCAGCAGCACCTGCAGGTCGACCTGCGCCCACTCGACCACGATCACGCCGCGCAGCATGTCCTCGATGCGGCACACGCCCGCGCGCGGCACCCTCATGCGCACCACCGACGCCTCGCCGGCCGCCACGCGCCGCGCGACCTCCTCGGGCGCGAGTCCGAGGCAGTGGCCGTCGTAGCCGGGCTGCTGCTGCGCCGCCGTCTGCTCGCGGCGCAACGCATCGAGCCGCTCCGGCGTGCAGAAGCAACGGAACGCGTGTCCGCCGGCGAGCAGCCGGGCGGCGTGCTCGCGGTAGATCTCGCCGCGCTCGCTCTGGCGGTACGGCGCATGCGGTCCGCCGACGTCCGGACCCTCGTCCCAGCTCAGCCCGAGCCAGCGCAGCGACTCGAGGATCGCCGCCTCGGACTCCGGTGTGCTGCGCGTGCGGTCGGTGTCCTCGATGCGCAGGATGAACGTGCCGCCGTGCTGGCGCGCGAAACACAGGTTGAACAGCGCGATGTACGCGGTGCCGACGTGCGGATCACCGGTCGGCGAAGGGGCGATGCGGGTACGAACGTTCATCGGGTCCACGGTCCTTGCAGGCGCTCCGCCGCCTCGAGCGGCGGATGCGGGGCGAAAAGGCCGCGTAGTATAGCGGGATCGCGTCACGGCGCAGCGTCACGGCACAGCGGCAACGCTGGCCGGGCTCGCGCACTCAGCCCAGCTTGCGGATGCGCTCCGAAGCGCTGATCACGTCGGTCATGCGGATGCCGAACTTGTCGTTCACGACGACTACCTCGCCGTGCGCGATCAGGGTGCCGTTGACCAGCACGTCGAGCGGCTCGCCCGCGAGGCGGTCGAGTTCGATCACCGAACCCTGCCCCAGTTGCAGCAGATCACGGATCGAGATCTGTGTGTTGCCGACCTCCATCGACAGCCGCACGGGAATGTCGAGGATCATCTCGAGGTCCGGGTTGAGCGAGCGGGCCGCCGGTGCGGACGCGAACTCCGGCAGTGGTCGGCCCTGGACCGCCCCGGAGGCGGTCGCGGTGTCGTCGTCGTGGCTCATTGCGTCGTGTCTCCGTCCGCAGCGGTCAGTCGGGTCGATCGATCTTGCTCAGCACCTGCAGCGCGAGGTTGCCCTTCAGCGCCCCCAGGCGCACCCGGAACAACGCGATGTCGTCCACCCCGAGCACCGGCTGCGGCTCCTCGATCGGGATCACGTCGCCAACCTCGAGGTCGATGACGTCGCGCAGCGAGACCTCGGTCTCGGCGACACGGCAATTGAGGCCGACGCGCGCATCGCGGATGTTCTCCTTCAGCGCCGCCTCCCAGCGATTGCCGCGCGAGTCCGCGTCGGTCAGCGACGAGCGGTCGAGCAGCGCCTTGATCGGCTCGACCATTCCGTACGGCACCACCAGGTGCAGCTTGCCGCCGCTGACGTCGAACTCCACGTTGAACGAGCTGACCACCGCGATGTCGTTGGCGTTGAAGATCCCGGCCGCCTCCGGCGTCGACTCCTTCCGCAGCAACTGCACCTTGAGCGCCGAAGCGCCTCCCCAGGCCTTCTCCAGCTCGGTGAAGATGGTTTCGAGCACCCGATCGACGACCAGCGTCTCCGCCGGCGTGAACTCACGGCCCTCGATCCTGGCGTGGAAACGCCCGCCACCGAAGAAGTTGTCGACCAGCAGGAACACCAGCCGTGCGTCCATCACCACCAGCGCGTAGCCCGGCAACGGGTCGAGCCGCACCACGTTGATGCTGGTCGGCGTCAACAGGCTGCCGGCGTACTCGCCGAACTTCTGGATCTGCATTCCCTCGTAGCCGATGTCGAGCCCGCGCCGCAGCAGTCCGCGAAAACCGGTGCGCAACTGGCGCGCGAAGCGCTCGTTGGTGCGCTCGAGCGCCGGCATGCGCCCGCGCACGATCCGGTCCTGGCTGGTGAGGTCGTAGTACTGGAACTCGCGCGCGGGTGCATCCGGCCCGAGCTCGATCTCGCCGCCTCCCACGCCGTGCAGCAGCGCGTCGATCTCGTCCTGTGACAGCAGGTCCTGCACGTTGTCCGCGCTCCGTCAGCGATGCGCCCGACGCTGCTTCATTGCAGCACCAGGTCGGTGAAATACACCTGCTCCACCCCGGGCTGCCCGATCTCCTTCTGCAGCACGTCCTGTACCGTCGAGAGGATCCGCTCGCGCAGCGCCTGACGCCCGGCGTCGGTGCGCAGCTGCCCGAAGTCCTGCTCCCCGAGCAGCGAGTTGAGCCGGCCGCGGATCAGGGGGGCGTGGAGCTCGAGTTCGTCGACGACCGCCTCCTCGCGCGTCATCGCGCTCAGCGACGTCTTGCAGTAACGCTGGCGTCCCTCGTACTGGAGCGTGACCATGAACTTGTCACCGAGCGAGACATAGATTGCAGGCGCCGGGCCGGCCGCCGCCTGCGGCGCCGCCTCCCCGGGCGGTGCCGGGCGGTCGCCGAGCAGTACTCCGACGCCGACGCCGACCGCCAGCAAGGCGATCGCGGCCGCCGCCATGATCAGCAACCTCTTCCGACCGCCCTTGCCGGCGTCGGTGCCCGTGGCGACGTTGTTCGCAGTCTTTTCGGCCATGCCAGTATCCTGTCACCGTGGCGCCGTTCCTGCGGCATCAGCAATCGCCATGCCAGCCACTTCGGCGCGACCCGTTCCGGAGCGCGAAACTTAGCACAGTGGCGGGCGCGCTGGCGCGAGCGGCGTCACACGTACGCGTCGATGATCCCCCGCGTGATCCGCGCCGGCGCATCGCGGGCCACGGCGTCCGACCCGGGGTGCGTCGCGGCCACGAGGCCAGTTCCCGGCTCCGGTGGCGCGTCCCGGTACCCGCCACCGTGGCGCTGGTGTGTGACGTTCACATCGACCAGGTTCATGCCGCCGCTCTCGAGCAGCTCGCGCAGCCGCGGCAACGAGTGCTCGAGCAGATCGCGCACCGACGCGTTCGCCGCCGAGAAGTGCACGCTCGCACCCTCACGCTGGGTGTGCACCGTGACCTGCAATGGACCGAGATCGGGCGGGTCGAGTCGAATCTCGGCCGTACCGATGCCACGGCCGGCGAACCAGCGTACCCGCGCATCGAGTTCACCGGCCCACTGGGCTGCCTCGCCGAACACGAGCGGCGCGAACGGGGCGCGGGCACCGGCGTCGGTGGCCGGGGAGGCCGCCGCAGCCGCGCCCAGCGGGTGCGGCCCGACTGCCGGCTGCGTCCCCGGAGCCAACGCTTCGGCGCCACGCGGCGTCGTGCCCGTCGCCGGCGGGTCCTCCGGCAGCAGCGCGCTGGTCCACGCCAGCCCGCCTTCGGCCGCCACGCGACCGCCCGGCGTTGCGGCGACTGCGGGCAGCGTATCGGTGCCCGCATTTTCCACCCGCGCCACCCGTCGCGACGACTCCGGGGACGGGTCCACCTGCCCCGCGCGCCGGTACCTCGCCGAAGCCTCGGTCCGCGCGACTGCCTGGGCGGCGCGCGGGGACGGTGCCACGGGCTCGGTCCCCGCCGCCGGCACCGGGACTGTGCCCCGCTCCGACGGCGCCACGCGCTCCATCGCGACCGCCCCCACCGCCGGTGCTGCCCGCCCGGACGCTGCAACCGGCGCCGTCGCCGGATTCTGCCCGGGCGGCACGGCACCAGCGCCGCCCCCCGCCGCGGACGGCGAGCGATCGCTGGCCGGGCTGATCGACGGTCGTTGCGCTGCCGCCTCCGGTGGCCGCCCCGACGCCCACGACGGGGCCGGCTGCCGGGCAGCGTTGCCGACACCGGCCGATGTCGCATTGCCGGTCCGAACCCGCTCGGCCGCGCCATCCGCGGAGGCCGTCGGGATCGCACGGGTGGAGCCGGCCGCCAACGCCCCCTCCACCCCGGCCCTCGCCGTGGCGGGCGGCGTCAACCCGCCAGCGGGTAGTGCACCGGCGACAACGGGTGGCGCGACGGCTCGATCCGCCGCCTGGGGCGCCGCCACCTCGAAGGCCGCAGCCGCGACGGGAGGCGTGACGCTGCCCTGCGCCAGCGCGGGCACACCCGCCGCCCGTCTCGCGACAACGGGAGCCGCCACCGGCTGGTGCGGAGACGGCGACGGCGACGGCGACGGCGACCCCACGGCCGGCGGCACGGCAGAGTGGTTCGGACGCACCGAACCGCTAGCAAACGGCGCCTCCGCCGACACCGGGTCCGGGGGCTTCGCGGCGGCGCCAGCTGGCGCCCCGGACCCCGCCGGCGGCAACGACGTGTCCGCCGGCGGCAGTACCTTGCCTGCCACCAGCGCGGCCGCCGCCGCGCGCAGCGTCGGCGCCGCTGCCAGGACCAGGCTGCTAGCCCAGCCGACTGCCGGCACCGCAACGGCGGTGGGCGCATTGCTGCCATTCGTGAGCGCCGGTTCAGTGGCGTCGCCAGCCGGCCCGCTGCCGGCGTTGCGCAGAAGCTCCACGTCGGTCTCGGCAGCCACCGCAACGCCGCCATCCGTGACGGCTGCGATCGCGTCGATGCCTTCCAGATCAATATGTTCCGTGGGCTTGTTCACCTCGCCAAGAAGTGAATCGAGGATCTGCGCGAATGCCGCGCGATGGTCGCTGGCGGCGTCACCGACTACCGCGGCAGGCAGCTCGGGAACGACCAGCCCGAGCAGGGCATCGGCCACGGAGCCGACGCCGGCTCCGCCGGGGTTGACTGGGGACATCGGCATGCACGCCTCCGTGGCGGGTCGCAATGGGGCAAAGCCATGCAAGCGGCACGCCAGACAACTTCGCTGATCGGGTCAACCGCCGGGAGCGCGCGCCGGCGACGCCGGTGCGCCAGCCCTGCTCGCGAGCAGACGCTCGATCTTTGCGCGCAGCGCCTCCTGCGTGAACGGCTTGACCAGGTACTCGTCGACGCCCGCCTCGATCGCGCGCAGCACGCCGTCGCGCGTCGTCTCGGCCGTGACCATCAACACTGCCAGCGCTGCCAGGCGGGGATCGGCACGCACGGCGCGCACCAGCTCGATACCGTCCATGCCCGGCATGCTCCAGTCGGTGACCAGCAGACCGTAGTCACCGTTTTCCAGCATCCGCAGTGCACACTCGCCATCCGGCGCCACGTCGACCTGATCAAAACCCATTTGAACCAATATGTTACGAATAATTCTTCGCATACTTTCGAAGTCATCGACGACCAGTGCGTGCGTTGCCGAAGCGAGGCTCATGCCTCCTCCGCTGCCCCGTTGCGCTGCCCGACGGCCCCGAGATCGTCGATTCGCTGCTGCTCGCGCCGCTGCGCCGCGCGCTCCTCGCCGTGCACCGCGCGCACCGTCAGTTCGTCGAAGCTGCGCTGGCGATCGCGGGCCGCGCGCCAGCGCGCGACCGCCTGCACGCTGCCGTCACGCGCCTGCATGACGGCCACGCGCTGAACCTCCAGCGTGGCATCCAGGCTGGCACGAAACGCCGCCAGCCGGCCAAGCGTGCGCCCATCGATCCCCTGCCGTCCGGCCTCCACCCAGCGTTCGGCGTATTCACGCGCGTAGTCATCGAGCTGCGACTGCTGCGCCTCGCGCCGGTGCAGTTCGGCATTCGCTCGCCCCAACCGCTGGCGCGCCTCGCGTTCGGCCAGCGCCGCGAGCTGCGCGAGCATGCGCAGGCGGCCCACGCGCGTCTTCATGCGTCGTTTCCTGACCCGCCCCGTGCGGGCACACGCGCCGCCCGCCGGCTCGGCGCCGGCGTAGCCACCGCATCGTCGAACAGCCCCTCGAGCTGGCCGACGCTATCGCCCAACGGCACACACTCGTCGAGTTCCTGCTGCAGGAAGCGGCGCATCGCCGGCATCCGCCCGACCGCGCGGTCGGTGTCCGCATCGCTGCCCGCCACGTAGGCGCCGACACTGATCAGGTCACGGCTCTGCTGGAAGCGCGCGTAGAGCTTCTTGAACTCCTGCGCCGCGCGCCGATGCCCGGGGCCGGTGATCGCCGGCATCGCGCGCGAGATCGATGCCTCGACGTCGACTGCAGGATACAGCCCCTCCTCGGCCAGCGTGCGCGACAGCACCACGTGTCCGTCGAGGATCGCGCGCGCCGCGTCGGCCACCGGGTCCTGCAGGTCGTCACCCTCGGTCAGTACGGTATAGAACGCGGTGATCGAACCACGCCCCTGCTCGCTGTTGCCGGCACGCTCGACCAGGTCCGGGATGCGCGCGAACACCGACGGCGGGTAGCCACGCGTGGCCGGGGGTTCGCCCACCGCGAGCCCGATCTCGCGTTGGGCGTGCGCGAAGCGCGTCAGCGAGTCCATCAGCAGCAGCACGTTGCGCCCGCGGTCGCGGAAATCCTCGGCGATGCGCGTGGCGATCCGGGCACTGCGCAGGCGCAGCAGCGGCACGTCGTCGGCCGGGGACACGACCACCACCGCCCGCCGCATGCCCTCGGCCCCGAGGATGTCCTCGACGAACTCCCGCGCCTCGCGCCCACGCTCCCCGACCAGCCCGACCACCGTGACGTCGGCCTCGGTGAAGCGCGTCATCATGCCGAGCAACATGCTCTTGCCGACACCGCTGCCGGCGAAGATCCCCAGCCGCTGCCCGCGGCCTACCGTCAGCAGCGCGTTGATCGAGCGCACGCCCACATCGAGCGGGGCGCGGATCGGGGCGCGCTGCAGCGGGTTGATCGGGCGGCCGTCGAGCGGCAGGAAATCCACGCCGGCCAGCGGTCCGCGGTCATCGATCGGCTGTCCGGCCCCGTCCAGCACCCGTCCCAGCAGGCCATCCCCGCAGGGCACGCCGGCCCCTTCCGCGAGCGGGCGCACGCGCAGACCGGGACGCAGGCCGCCGGTGCGCGCCGCCGGCATCAGGAACACGCGCTCACCGCTGAAACCGACCACCTCGGCCGCCACCGTGGCGCCGTCGTGCAGGCGGATCCGGCAGCGCTGTCCGAGCGCGCAGTCGAGCCCCACCGCCTCCAGCGTCATGCCGATCACGCGGGTCAGCCGCCCCTCGGCGACCGCCGCGCAGTCGTGGCGGATGCGCTCCGCCGCCGCGCGCACGAAATCGGCGTGCGGCGTGCCGCTCATCCGGCGCCGCCCGGCTGCGCGCGGCCGAGGAACTGTCCGATGATCTCTTCGAAGCGCGCGGATTGCGTGAAATCGACCAGCGAATCGTCGGTTTCGACGCGACAGTCGCCCGGCCCCAGCGCGGCATCGACAAGCAGCGCCGGCACCGCCTCGCCACCACCGAAGTCCTCGAGCAATTCGTGATCCGCCGCGCTGACGAATACACGCACGTTGCGCGCACCGGCGGGCAACGCCGCCAGTGCCTCCTCGACCACCGTCGCGATGTGCCCGGGCTGCACACACGTCTCCACGCGCAGCACCGCGCGCGTGATCCGCACCACCGTCGCCAGCAGCGCCTCGCGCAACGCCTGTTCCTGTCCGAGCAACGGCGCCTGCAGCGCTTCCAGCAGCCCCGCAAAGCGCCCCGCGGCATCCTGGAGGTGGCGCCGGCCACCCGCGAGCCCGTCCTCGCGCCCGGCGCGCTCGCCCGCCGCATAACCTTCGTCGTGACCGGTGGCGAATCCCTCGCGGCGCGCTTCGTCGACGGCGGCCGCGACGATCGCCTCGAGGTCGCGCGCGCTCACACCGGGCGAAAAGCCCCCCGTGCGCAGGCTTGCCGCCAGTTCGCGCTCCAGCCCCTCGGCGGGCAGTGCCGAACCGCCGGCCGCAGCCGCAGGGATCCGCCGCTGGCGGCCACGCCCGCTCTCGGCCCGCACCACCGCGGATCCCGCGACGCTCGGCAGGGACCAGGCGGCATAGGGCATGCCGTGTCCGGCCGGGATGCGCCGTTGCCGGCTCATCGGGCGCGCGTGCTCATATCATCGCCTCCGAATTGCCGCCGAGCGCGATCTCGCCGGCATCTGCCATGCGCCGCGCCACCGCGAGGATCTCGCGCTGGGCGTTCTCGACGTCGCTCACGCGCACCGGTCCCTTCGCCTCGAGATCCTCGCGCAGCAGATCACCGGCGCGCTTGGACATGTTGCCGAAGATCTTTTTCTTGAGGTCTTCGTCGGCGGCCTTCAGCGCCAGCACCAGCACCTCCGACGACACCTCGCGCAGCAACGACTGGATGCCCTGGTCGTCGATGTCCTTCAGATCGTCGAACACGAACATCAGGTCCTGGATGCGGCTTCCGAGCGTCTCGTCGGCCTCGCGGATCTGGTCCATGAGCGCCTGCTCGGCCGCACTCTCGAGGTTGTTCATGATGTCGGCCGCGAACTTGATGCCACCGCGGAACTGGCCCTGCGGCAGCGCCGAACCGGCAAGCTCCCCCTCGACGATGCGGTTGAGCTCCTGCAGCGCGCTGGCGTTTACCGATTCCATCGTCGCCACCCGCATCAGCAGGTCACCGCGTGCCTTGTCGGGGAAATGCGTCAGCACCTCGGCCGCCTGGTCGGCGTGCAGATAGGACAGGATCACGGCCTGGATCTGCGGGTGTTCGCCGCGGATCGTGTTCGCGACCAGCTTCGGGTTCATCCAGCGCAGCGCTTCCAGCCCCTTGGTCTTGTCGCTCATCAGGATCTGGTCGATGAGCGTGCTGGCGCGCTCCTCGCCGAGCGCCTCGACCAGCACGTTGCGGATGTAGGACTCGGTGCCGACGCCCAGTCCGCTGGCGGTGTTCGCCTCGGCCAGCAGCCGCTCCATGACGTGCGCCACATCGCTCGCGTCGATATCGGCCATGCTGGCCATCTGCGCGCCGACCTTCTGCACCTCCTTGGGACCGAGGTGGCGCAGGATGCGCGCGGCATTGGCCTCGCCGACCGACAGCAGCAGGATCGCCGCCTGTTCCAGCGGCTTCAGATCCACTGCCTGCTTGTCCTCAGTCACTGTCACGCACCCACCGCCGAACCACCTGAGCCACGCGCTCGGGGTCGCCCTCGACCAATGCCTGCACCGCCGACAGCCGGCGCTGGTACTCGCGCGCCGGGCCGGGCAGCATCAGCGCCTCGCCGGCCTCGCCGGCCCCCCCGGCCGGCGCCGCCTCGAGACGTGCGCGCTCGGCCTGCTGACGCTCCTCGAGGGCGCGGATCTGGCGCGTGTTGCTGCTCAGCGAGCGTAGCACGGGCGCAACCACCGCGAGCAGTAGCACCAGCAGCGCGATCACCCCCAACAGCTGGCGCAGCGCTGGCATGAACCAGTCCTGGCGCCAGAACGGCTCATCCGTCACCTCGATCTCCTCGGCGGGCAGATCGAAGAACGCGGCGTTGACGACGTTGACGCTGTCGCCACGCGCCGCGTCGTAGCCCACCGCGTCGCGCACCAGCGTGGTGATGCGCGCCAGCGCCGCCTCGTCCCACGCGATGCTCTCGCGCTTGCCCTCGGCATCGACGCGTTCGCGGTCGTCGAGCACCACCGCGACCGTCAGTCGGCGCACCTTGCCGACCTGATGGCGGGTATAGCTCAGCGACCGGTCGAGCTCATAGTTGCGCGTGGCCTGGCTGCGCACGTTGCGCGGCTCGGCTGGCGTCTCCACGGCCGCTCCCGGCACGGCGCCGGGCACCACCTCCGGCGCCACCCCGCTCGCCGGCGGCTGGTTGCTCAGCGCGCCGGGGATACCGGCGCCGGAGTCGCCAGCCACCCGCTGCTCGTCGAGCCGCTGTTCGCTGCGCAACGCGGGCAGGTCGGGGTTGTAGATCTCGTCGGCACGCTCGACGGCGGTGAAATCCACGTCCGCGGTGACCTCGGCCTTGTAGCGGCCGCCGCCGACGATCGGATCGAGGATCCGGTGCACGCGCTGCACCAGTTGGTCCTCGAGCCGCGCGGTGTGCTCGAGCTGGCGATTCGCCGCTGCGGCCTCGGCGTCCTCGGTGAAGTCCGACAGCAGCCTGCCCTGCTGATCGACGATGGTGACCGCCGCAAGCTCGAGACCCGGCACGCTGGAGGCGACCAGATTCCCGATCGCACGCACCTGCCCCTTCTCGACCACGCGCCCCGGCTGCACGTCGAGCAGCACCGAGGCCCCTGCCTTGCGCTGGTCGCGCACGAAGGCCGAACGCTCGGGCAACGCGAGGTGCACGCGCGCGCCACGCACGCTGTTGATGCTCGCGATCGTGCGCGCGAGTTCGTTCTCCAGCCCGCGCCGGTAGCGCGCCGTCTCGATGAACTGGCTGGTACCGATGCCCTGGTCCTGCTCGAGCATCTCGAGCCCGACCGCCCGCTGGCTCGGTACCCCGGCCTCCGCGAGTGCGAGTCGCGCCTCGTGCATGCGCGCGGACTCGACCAGCAGCGCCCCGCTGTCGGCATCGATACGGTAGTCGATCCCGCGCGACTCGAGCGTGGCGACCACCGAAGCCGCGTCGAGGTTTTCCATGCTGCCGTACAGCGGACGCAGATCCGCCGCCTGCGACCACAACACCAGCCACAGCGCGAGCGCGATGCTCGCCGCCAGGCCGACGATCACGCCGACCTGGCGCGGGACCGACAGGCTCGCGATACCCGCCACATACGGATTCAGCGCGAGCGCGCCGCCGCTCACCGCAGGCAACTGCGCTCCGCCGTCGGGTTCCTTGTCAGCCATGCTCGCGGCGCCTCCGTCAGCGATACCTCAGGGCATCAGACCGACATGTTCATTATTTCCTTGTAGGCATCGACCAGGCGGTTGCGCACCTGCGTCATCGCCTCGAACGCGATGCTCGACTTCTCGGCGGCGATCATCACCTGCGTGAGGCTCACGCCGGGCTGTCCGAGTTCGTAGCCCTCGCGCAAGGTGTTCGCCTCCTGCTGCACGGCGTTGACGCGCTCGATGGCCTGGCTGAACAGCGCACCGAAGGCCGGCGTCTCCTCCTGCGGGCGCAGCAACTGCCCGGGTTCGATGCGCCCCGGTACCGTTTCCTGGACCGGGCGCGGCATCTGCGCCTGGATCGAGCGCATTTGCGCCAGCACCTGTGCGATATCGGCCCGCTCGATCATCACCGCCCCCCGGAAGAACGCCCTGCGCCACGCGACGGATTCTTGGCGCAGCGCATCACCACGCTGGCCTCGCGGCGGTGGCTGCATATTCCGGGCCAACAAATCGAGAAAGCTCGTGTACGTCCGGGCTCTACCCGGACACGTCTTCCCTCGTAGGTCCGGGCTGTGCCCGGACATGATTCGGCTGTAGCTCCGGGCTGTGCCCGGACATCAATCGTTCGGCCATAGGCCGAACCTACGCGGTCTTTGCTCGGCCACGGGCCGAACCTGCGGCCTCAGCCGACGTTGATGGCGCGGATGCGGTCGGAGGCCGGCGCGCGGGCGCGCAGGGAACGGAAATCGAACAGGCGGGTATCGGCCAGCTGGGAGGGCGCGACGTTGCCGATCGCGCCGAAGATCGAGTCGACCCGTCCCGGGAAGCGCCGCTCCCAGTCGCGCAGCATCCCCTTGATCGCCTTGCGCTGCAGGTTGTCCTGCGAACCGCACAGGTTGCACGGAATGATCGGGAAGCCGCGGTAGTCGGCGTAGGCCTCGAGGTCGTCCTCCCGGCAGTACGCCAGCGGCCGGATCACCACGTTGTCGCCGTCGTCGCTCAGCAGCTTCGGCGGCATCGCCTTGAGCTTGCCGCCGTGGAACAGGTTCAGGAACAGCGTCTCGACGATGTCGTCACGGTGATGGCCGAGCGCGATCTTGGTGGCGCCGATCTCGCGCGCGAATCCGTACAGGTTGCCGCGGCGCAGCCGCGAGCACAGGCTGCAGGTGGTCTTGCCCTCGGGGATCAGCGACTTCACCACGCTGTAGGTATCGCGCTCGAGGATGTAGAACTCGACCCCGATCGATTCCAGATAGGTCGGCAGCACGTCCTCGGGGAAGCCGGGCTGCTTCTGGTCGAGGTTCACCGCGACCAGGTCGAAGGCCACCGGTGCCGTCTTCTGCAGGTTCAGCAGGATGTCGAGCATCCCGTAGGAGTCCTTGCCGCCGGAGAGGCAGACCATCACGCGGTCGCCAGCCTCGATCATCGCGAAGTCCTCGATTGCGCGGCCCACGTTGCGCCGCAGGCGCTTCTGCAGCTTGTTGAACTCGGTGCGACTCCTGCGCGGATCAGCCGGGGCCAAGGCAATGCTCCCTGGTGACGGTACGGGGCGCGCATTCTACGGGCTTTCGCCGGCCCGGTCATGCCCGCATGTGTTGGCGCCACCTGGGCCCAGCGGCTACAATGCCGCCCCTTCCGCCGCGGCCAGCGCCGCGGGTCGATCACTCAACCCGACAGGAAATCCCCGAGATGAAGACTCCCGTTCGCGTAACCGTCACCGGCGCCGCCGGCCAGATCAGCTACAGCCTGCTGTTCCGCATCGCCTCCGGCGCCATGCTCGGCCCCGACCAGCCGGTGATCCTGCAGATGCTCGAGATCACGCCGGCGCTCGGCGCCCTGCAGGGCGTGGCGATGGAGCTCGAGGACTGCGCGTTCCCGCTGCTCGCGGGCATGGTCTGCACCGACCAGCCCGAGGAAGCCTTCGCCGGCACCCAGTACGCACTGCTGGTCGGTGCGCGCCCGCGCGGCCCCGGCATGGAGCGCAAGGACCTGCTCGAGGCCAACGCCGCCATCTTCTCGGTGCAGGGCAAGGCGATCGACGCCGCCGCCTCGCGCGACATCCGCGTGCTGGTGGTCGGCAACCCGGCCAACACCAACGCGCTGATCGCCCAGCGCAATGCGCCCGGCATCGACCCGCGCCGCTTCACCGCGATGACGCGCCTGGACCACAACCGCGCGATCACGCAACTGGCAAACCGCACCGGCAACCCGGTCACGGCCGTGACCCACATGACGATCTGGGGCAACCACTCCTCGACGCAGTACCCCGATCTGTTCAACGCCAAGGTCAACGGCAAGCCTGCGCTGGAGCTGGTCGATCGCGCCTGGTACGAGAACGACTTCATCCCGACCGTGCAGCAGCGCGGCGCCGCTGTCATCAAGGCGCGGGGCGCCTCCAGCGCCGCCTCGGCGGCCAACGCCGCGATCGACCACATGCGCAGCTGGGCGCTCGGCACCGCGCCAGGCGACTGGGTCAGCATGGGCGTCTACAGCGACGGCAGCTACGGTATCCGGGAAGGCCTGATCTATTCGTTCCCGTGCGTCTGCAAGGACGGCGAGTGGCAGATCGTGCAGGGGGCGCAGATCAACGACTTCTCGCGCGCCAAGATGCAGGCCACCGAGCAGGAACTCACCGAGGAGCGCGACGCCGTCGCCCACCTGCTGCCGTGACCGGCCACGCCGGCACGGGGCGATAGCTCCCCCGTGCCGGCGTTCAGCCATCCGATTCGATCAGCGTCGCATCGATCCTGAACTCCCCGAGCCGCGGCTCGGTTCCCACCAGCCGCAGCGGCGCCCCCGATTCCGCGTCCACGCAGATCTGCAGCCGGTCCGCCAGTCCGAGCAGGCGGAAGTCATCCACCGCCTGTTCGTTGGTCTCGATCACGACCCCCACCTGGCGGCACCTGGTCTCGCCGCCAACCTGCGTGCGGGTGCCCGCCCGCAAGCGCGTGGGCGTGATCGCATAGTTCGCGTCGCCCTGGCGCGTCAGCGCCACGCCCAGCGCGCCGTCGTCGGTACACACACGCGCCTGGGTGCGCACGCGCTCGCTGCGCACCAGCTCGGCGGCGAGCAGCAACAACCCGAGCGAATCCGTGCAGTCGGCGGCGCGCTCGGCCGAATGCATCCGTTCACGCTTCAGCGGCCAGCGCGCCGGTGCGCTGCCGCGCGGCGCATCGACCCCGCGCCGCTGCCATTCGTAGCTGCCACCCTCGATGAATCGGGTGAGCTTGTAGCGCCCGCCACGCGCCGAATCGAGCCGTTCGCGCTGCAGCACCTGCAGGGTATCGCGCGCGAGCCAGACCGTGACATGCGAGGCGATACCGGGCAGGCGGCTGCGCGCATCCAGGCGCCACACTCCGGCCGCCGACGCCGCGAGCCCCGTGTGCCCCGGGACATCCACCAGTTGCGCCGCGACCTCCTGCGCCGTAGGGGCCGTGATGCTGACGCTGGAGCTGGCCACCAGCATGAACTTGCGCGCCTCGAGTTCGATGCGGTGCCAATCCCACACCGGAGCCATCGCGTCGGCGGAGGCCGCCAGCGCGAACCCGAACGCGCACACGAGGCGCCCGGCCGTGCACCAGGCCCGGCGTTCAGAGCGAGCGCATGCTGCCGCCATCGACCACCACCGTCGCACCACTGATATAACTCGCCGCCGGCGAGAGCAGGAACGCTCCGGCCCGGCCGAATTCCTCCGGCGATCCGTAACGCCCGAGCGGAATCGACTGCTCGCGCTGCCGGCGCACCTGTTCCGGCCCTACCCCGAGTCGCCCGGCCTGGAACGCGTCGAGCTGCTCGGTGCGGTCGGTCGCGATCAGACCCGGAACCAGGTTGTTGACCCGTATGCCGTCTGGCGCGAGTTCGCGCGAGAGGCTCTTCGCCAGCGCGGCCACGCCGGCGCGCATCACGTTCGACAACAGCAGTTGCTCCACGGGCTCGCGGATCGTCGAGGAGGTCAGGGTCAGGATCGCGCCGCCGCGCACCCGCAGCTGCGGCAACGCGAGCCGGATCAGGCGCACCGCACCGAGCAACGTCAATTCGTACGCACCGTGCCAGGCGGCGTCGTCAAAGGCATCGAAGCCCCCGGGCGCGGGCCCGCCGGCGTTGCAGACCACCCCGTCGAGACGCCCGAAATGCGCCACGCTCGCCTCGACCCACGCCGCGAGCGCCGTCGGGTCGCGCACGTCGCAGGCCGTGCCTCGCACGTCGGTGCCGCCCGCGCCGGCAAGTTCGCTCGCCGCACGCGCGATGCCCTCGGCATCGCGGCTCGCGATCGCCACGCTCGCACCCTCGGCAACCAGGCAGCGCGCAATCGCGAAGCCGAGTCCCTTGCTCGCTCCGGCAATCAGGAAAACCATTCCGCGCACACCCAGATCCATGACCAGCGCTCCACTGTTTCTCTGCCCCCCGCAGCGCGGCGGCGGCGCAGAGACTATCACACGGCACGCTGGTCTATACTCCCAGCCGAACCGTCACAGCAGGCGCGACGCATGGCCGAACGTGGACTGAAGAAAATCCTCACGGAACTGTTCTCGCGCCAGCAGCCCGAAGCTGCGGCCGCCGAGGCCCCGGATCCGCGCGCGAGCCTCGAACAGACCGTCATTCGCCTGCAGCAGCTGGTCGAGGAGCGCTGCTTCGTCGATGTGCGTTTTCCCGACCGTGCCGACACCGTCTACCAGAGCCTCATCCTGAAGGTCGACCCTGCCGAGGGCTATGTACTGATCGACGAGCTGTTCCCGGCGCACGGACAATTCTTCATTTCGCCCGGCGACGAGGTCGAGATCACCAGCGTGCGCCGCGGCGTGCCGGTGCGCTTCGCAACCTGGGTCAGAGCAATCAGCATCGACGAGGCCGACGGTCTGCCGGCGTACCGGCTCGCGCTGCCGGATGCGGTCGAGGCGAAGCAACGCCGCGCGCATTTCCGGCTGACGCTGGACGCCGACAGCAGCGTGCGCCTGCGCCTGCGCGGACCCGAGGGCGAGCGCCTGCTGTGCACGGTGCTGAACCTCTCGCAGGCAGGGTTGAGCTTCGAATGCCCGGGCAACGTGACCGAGTGGCTGCGCCAGCACACGCGTCTGCGCCAATGCATGCTGCCGAGTCCGGGCCTGCCCGAGTTCCCGTGCGACCTCGAGGCGCGCAGCTTCGAGTTCCGCCGCCGTCCCTCGCGCCACACCATCGTCGGCGCCCGCATCGAGTCGCTGGCGCCCGCGGCGGCACGCCAGCTCGAGCAGTTTCTCGTCATCGCGCAGCGCCAGCAGCGGCGCGAAACCGCGCGCGCCTGATCAGTCGACGGCCCGCAGCACACCGAGCGGCGGCGTGCTCACCACCCTGCGGCAGTTCATCAGCCCGAGCAGCGCCGACAACACCGCCCCGAGCAGAGGTCCCACCAGCCACGGCAGCGCGTGCGCGTGGAACTCCAGCTCCATCAACCGTGTCTGCACGATCCACGCCGCGCCTTCCGCGCCGCCCGCCGCGAGCATTCCCGCGAACGCCCCGAGCAGCCCGAACTCGATCACCAGGCTGCCGAGCACCAGGCGGCGCGGCGCGCCGAGCACGCGCAGCATCGCGCCTTCCTGCAGCCGCGCGTCGAGCCCGGCGCGCACGCTCGCAACCATCACCAGCAGCGCCGCCAGCACCAGCAGTGCCAGCACCAGCGAGATCGCCTGCGCGAGCTGCGCGGTGATGCCACGCACCTGTGCCAGCAGCGCATCCACCTCGAGCAACGTCAGTGTCGGATACGCACGCAGCAGCGCCGCCGGCACCTCGCGCTGCCCGCGATCGGCATGGAAGCTGGTCAGCCACATCGCCGCCTCGCGCTCGAGCAGGTGGCGCGGGAACATCAGGAAGAAGTTCGGCCGCATGCTGTCCCAGTCGAGTTCGCGGATGCTGCTGACCTCGGCGTCGAACCTGCTCGCCCCCACCTGCAGCGTCAGCACGCTGCCGATCCCGAGTCCGAGCGCCTGGGCAATGCCAGACTCGACCGACACCTCGTCGCGCGCCGCGCTGCCCCACCACGTGCCGGCCACCAGTTCGTTGTCACTCGGCAGCGTATCCGACCAGGTGAGGTTCAGTTCCCGGTCCACATCGAGCGTCTCGCGGTCACCGAGTGCCGGACGCGCGCCGTCGACCGCGACGATGCGCCCGGGAACCATCGGATACAGACCCGCGGTGCGGATCCCGCGCTCGGCGAGGAACGCTTCCACAGGCGCGACCTGGTGCGGCGCGATGTTCAGCAGGAAGTGGTTTGGTGCGCGTGGATCCAGCCCGCGCTGCCAGTCGTCCACGAGCGCGGTGCGCAACACCAGCAGCAGCAGCGCCAGCATCAGCGCGCACGCGAACACCAGCGTCTGCAGCGCGTTCAGTGCCGCGTGCCGGCGCAACCCGGCGAAGGCCAGACCCACCGCGCCGCGCACGCCAACCCCGGGCAGCTGCGCACGGCGCAGCAGCACGAAGCTCGCCCCGCCGACCACGACCGCTACGCCGACCAATGCGCCAAGCACCGCGAAGGTGAGCAGCCAATCCCCGCTGTACCAGCGCAGCAGCGCGACCAGGGTGACCGCGGCGCAGGCGTAGAGCAGCCCCGGTGCGGCGCGCGGCGCGAGCTCGCGCCGCAGCACGCCCGCCGGCGACGTGGCGCTCAGCGCGAGCAGCGGCGGCGTCGCGAGTCCGAGCAGACCAAGCGCGCCGGTACCCGCACCAAGCCACAGCGCGCGCGCGCCCGGCAGCGGCACGTCCCCGGCGAGCACGCCACCGAGCAGGCTGAACGCCACCGCCTGCAGCAGCCACGCCAGCAACCAGCCGAGCAGCGTGCCGGGCAGCAGCAGCCAAAGCATGTTGAGCGTGTAAATTCCGCGGATCGCACCGGCCGTGAGCCCCAGCGTCTTCAATACCGCGACGTGCGCGCCATGGCGTGCGGCATACCGACGCACCGCCATCGCCAGCGCGACCCCGGCGAGCACCACGCCCAGCGAGCCGGCGAGCAGCAGGAACGATCGGGCACGTGCCAGCGCGTTCGCGACGCGCGGCGGGCCGTCCGCCACCGAGACGAAACGTTGTCCCGGCACCAACCGCGGCTCCACGGCGGCACGCCACGCCGCGAGTTCCTGCCGCTCGCCTGCCAGCAGGTACGAGTACTGCACGCGACTGCCCGGCTGTACCACGCCGGCCGCGGCAACGTCGCCGAGGTGCATCATGAGCCGCGGCCCCAGCGCAACGAAACTCGCAGCCGCGTCGGGCTCGCGCAGCAACAGCGCCGCGACGCGCAACTCGATCTCGCCGACCGCCACACGCTCGCCGGGTGCCACCCCGAGCGCGGGCAGCAGGCGCTCGTCCACCCACACCTCGCCACGCGCCGGCCCGTGCGTCACCTCACGCACCGTGCCTCCGATGCCATCGGCGATGGTGATCCGGCCCAGCAGCGGGTACGCATCATCAACGGCCTTGACCGTCGCCAGCTGCATCGCATCGCCATGCATCACCATCGTCGCGAAGCCGAGCACGCTCGCACTGCGCAGTCCCGCCGTGCGCGCCTCCTCGATCCAGCGCGGCTCCGCCGCGCGCGATCCGCGCAGGACGAGGTCCCCGGCCATGAACGTGGCGCCACGCTGCTCCACGACGCGCTGCAGGCGGTCGACGAACAGCCCGAGTGTGGTCACGATAGCCACCGCGAGCACCAGCGCCGCGAAGGGAATCCCGAGTTCACCGCCGCGCCAGTCACGACGGAACAGCCGCCACGCGAGCTTCAGCACGTGAGCTCTCCAGCCGCCGCCGCCGCTAGTTCCCCGCAGACCAACGTGAGCCGCCGCGAGCAGCGCGCCGCGAGCCGCTCGTCGTGCGTCACCAGCACCAGCGTGGCGCCCTGCTCGGCCTGCAGCGCGAAGATCAGATCGATCACGCGCGCACCGGTCGCGGCGTCGAGGTTGCCCGTGGGCTCGTCGGCAAACAGCACGCGCGGTGCGCAGGCGAAGGCGCGCGCGATCGCCACGCGTTGCTGCTCGCCGCCCGAGAGCTGGCGGGGGTAGTGCCCCAGGCGCGCACCCAGCCCCACGCGCTGCAGGAATTCGTGGGCGCGCCCGGCGGCGGCACGCTCACCGCGGATCTCGAGCGGCAGCATCACGTTCTCGAGCGCGGTGAGTCCGGGCAGGAGTTGAAACGACTGGAACACGAACCCGACCATCCGCGCGCGCAGCCGCGCACGCCCGTCCTCGTCGAGGCGCGTCAGATCCTCCCCGTCGAGCATGATCGAACCGCTGCTCGGCAGGTCCAGACCGGCGAGCAGGCCGAGCAACGTCGACTTGCCCGAACCCGACGCGCCGACCACGGCGACTGCCTCGCCGTGGTTGATTTCCAGGCTGATCCCTCGCAAGATGCCGAGCGGCCCCTCGGCGGTGGCGACTTCCTTTCCTACCCTGTTCGCGACGATCAACGGCTCGATGACCCGCACCCGACTCCTCCCTCTGCTGGCATTGTTGGCGCTGGCATTATTCGCCACGCTTCCCGCGCGCGGCAACGCAGCCTGCGTGCTCGTGCTCGGCGACTCGATCGGCGCCGCGCTCGGCGTACCGCAGGAGCAAGGCTGGGTGAGCCTGCTCGACGGACACCTGGCGGATTGCCCCGTCATCAACGCGAGCATCAGCGGCGAGACCACCGAGGGCGGCAAGGCGCGCCTGCCATTGCTGCTGGCCGAGCACCGGCCTCGCGTCGTCGTGATCGAGCTCGGCGGCAACGACGGCCTGCGCGGCTTTCCACCCGCCGCGATCCGCTCGAACCTCGCACGGATGATCACCGACGCGCACGAGGCCGGCGCGCGCGTGCTGTTGCTCGGCATGCGCATACCACCGAACTACGGGCCGCGCTACACCAGGGACTTCCACGCGATCTACCATGATCTCGCCGCGCAGAACGGCACTGCCCTGGTGCCCTTCCTGCTCGAGGGCATCGCAACCGATCCCGCACTGATGCAGACCGATGGCATCCACCCGAGCGCCGCCGCCCAGCCGTTGATCGTCGCGAACGTGTTGCCGGTCCTTGCCAACATGGTACGGGACTGAGGCGATGACGGATCAGGCGTCCGGAGCCGATGCCCCCGCATGGATTGCGCTCGATCACCGTCACGCCTGGCACCCCTACGCCTGCGCACCGGCCGTGGACCCGGTGTACCCGGTCGTCGCGGCGCGCGGCGTGCGTCTTGTGCTGGCCGACGGACGCGAACTGATCGACGGCATGTCCTCATGGTGGTCCGCGATCCACGGCTACAACCATCCGGTGCTGAACCGCGCGCTCACCGCGCAGGCGGAACGCATGGCGCACGTGATGTTCGGCGGCCTCACGCACGAACCGGCCGCCGAGCTGTGCGCGCTGCTCGCGCGCATCACGCCGGGCGAGCTCGAACGCGTGTTCCTGTGCGATTCCGGATCGGTGGCCGTCGAGGTCGCGATCAAGATCGCGCTGCAGTACCAGCTCGGCCGCGGCGAGCGCGGGCGCACCCGGCTGATGTCGCTGGCCGGCGGCTACCACGGCGACACCTTCATGGCGATGTCGGTGTGCGACCCGGTCACGGGGATGCACCGGCTCTTCGACGGCGTGCTGCCCCGGCAGCTGTTCGCGCCGCGTCCCGGCGGCGCGCCCACGGATCCGCCACGCGCCGAGGACGTCGAGGCGTTCGCGGCGCTGCTCGCGGAACACGCGCCGCAGCTTGCGGCCGTGATCCTCGAACCCGTCGTGCAGGGCGCCGGAGGCATGCATTTCTATTCCGCCGCTTTCCTCGCGCGGGTGCGCGAGCTCTGCACGGCGCACGACGTGCTGCTGATCGCCGACGAGATCGCCACCGGCTTCGGGCGCACCGGGCGGCTGTTCGCCTGCGAGCACGCCGGCATCGCGCCCGACATCCTGTGCCTCGGCAAGGCGCTGACCGGAGGCTATCTGTCGCTCGCCGCGACGCTGACCAGCGATCACATCGCCGCGACGCTGGGGGCCGGCGAAGCCGGTGCGCTGATGCACGGCCCAACCTTCATGGGCAACCCGCTCGCCGCCGCCGTCGCACTCGCCAGCACGCGGTTGCTGCTGACGCAGCCGTGGTCACGCGAGGTCGCACGCATCGGCGCCGCGCTGCGCACAGGCCTCGAACCAGCGCGCGCGCTGCCAGGCGTGCGCGACGTGCGCGTGTTCGGCGCGATCGGGGTGGTCGAGACCGCACACCCGGTCGCGATGCGCGCGATCACCGCCGCGTTCGTCGAGCGCGGCGTGTGGCTGCGCCCGTTTGGCAGGCTGGTCTACACGATGCCGCCGTACATCACCTGCGATGCCGATCTCGGACAGTTGACAGGCGCCATGGTCGAGGCACTCGCGAGCTGCCCTGCAACCTGAGCGGAGGGTGTGCGATGGACATCAGCGTGATCGCCACCGGCGGCACCATCGACAAGATCTACTTCGATGCGCGCAGCCAGTACTGCGTCGGCGCGCCGCAGGCCGGCGTGATCCTCGAGGAGGCGAATGTCGCACTCGCCTGCCGCGTGGCCTCGCTGTTGCGCAAGGACAGTCTCGACCTCGACGACGCCGATCGTGAACGGATCCGCGCCGCGGTTGCGGCAGACCCGTGCCCGCGCATCATCGTCACGCACGGCACCGACACCATGGTCCAGACCGCGCGGGTGCTGCGGTCGATCACCGGCAAGACCATCGTGCTCACCGGCGCGATGCAGCCCGCAGGGCAGCGCCTCAGCGACGCGGCCTTCAACGTGGGCTTCGCGGTGGCCGCGGTACAACTGCTGCCGCCAGGGGTCTACATCGCAATGAACGGCTGCGTGCACGACCCCGCGACGACACGCAAGAACGCCGCGGCGGCACGCTTCGAACCCGCCGATCCGGACTGATTCCCCCCGGCATCAGCTGCCACGGCGCCGACGCAGCCAGCGTCGCAGCAACCAGCCCTGCCCGGGTGCGAAGCTGCGCACCTCGGCGGTGACGAACAGCGCCGCGATCGCGGGCACCGCGCCATGCCAGGCGCGCGAGCCGAGCACCGCGACACGCTCCACGCTGCGCCCGAAAGCACGCAGGAAACGGATCTGTGCCGCGAAGGTGCCGGTGCCATCCCAGCCGTGGAATCGACGCACGTCGAGAATGAGGAACTCGATGCGACCGTGGCGTTCGCGCACACGCTCGGCCGCCGGCGTCACCGTGTCCTCGAAATCCCGTGCGTGGATGCGATCGATCAACGTCACGCGCAATGCTGCGCGCCGCGCGGCGGTCTTGATCTCGATCATGGTGGTCCACCTCCCTGTGGCTCACGCGACCCTTCCCTGGGCCGCGCGGCCATTATCCGGGGCTGCGTGCCCCCGGACAAGCGCTGCGGCGCGCGCCGCCCGGTATACTGAAAAGAGAAATCCCGCCGCGGAGCGCGACCATGCAGCAATTGACCGCACTCGACACCCTGTTCCTGAGCCGCGAGACCGACCGCACGCCGCTGCACATCGCACCGCTGCTGATCTACGATCCGGCGAGCGCACCGGGCGGACAGGTGCGTTTCCGGGACATCCTGCGGGTATTCCGGGACCGCCTGCACCAGGCCCCGATGCTGCGCCGCCGGCTGGTCGAGGTGCCGCTGGGACTGGACTACCCGTACTGGATCGAGAGCGCCGATTTCGATCTCGAGTTCCACGTGCGGCACATCGCGCTGCCAAAGCCGGGCGACTGGCGCCAGCTGTGCATCCAGGTGGCGCGGCTGCACGCGCGGATGCTCGACCGCTCGCGGCCGCTGTGGGAGGCCTACGTGATCGAGGGCCTCGACAACGTCGAGGGGCTGCCGCGCGGCTCCTTCGCCCTGCTGCTCAAGATGCACCACGCCGCCATCGATACGTCGCCCGGCGCGGACCTGGTCAGCGTGATCCACGACACGCAGCCGCTTTCCCCGACGAGCGCCACCGTGCAGCCGCCACGCTGGCGCCCCGAGCCGCTGCCTACGCGCACCGGGCTGCTCGCACGGGCCTGGTTCAACACGCTGCGCCAGCCGGCACGGCTGGCGCAGACGCTGGCCACGCGGGCGCCCGGCGTCTCCGGACTGCGCGATGCGATCCGCCACCGGCGCCTGATCGCCGAGCGCGAACGGCCGCAGACGCGCTTCAATGCGCGCGTCGGCGCGCACCGCAGCGTGGACGCGCGCTTCTTCCCGCTCGAGGCCGTACGCAACATCCGCGGGCTGGCCCCCGGCTCGACGGTCAACGACGTGGTCGTCACGATCATCGCCGGCGCACTGCGCCGCTATCTGCTCGCCAAGGGCGAACTGCCGGCTGCGAGCCTGATCGCGGGAGCCCCGATCAACGTTCGCTCCGAGGAGGGGCGCGGCGGCGGCAACGTGGTGCACATGATGACGCTCGCGATCTACACCGACATCGCGGACCCGGTCGAGCGGCTGCACCAGGTGCACGACGAGAGCCTGGCGTCCAAGGAGTTCGCGAACACGGTCGGCGCGCGCGCGTTGACCGACCTGAGCCAGACGGTGCCACCGCGCATGGCCTCGATCGGGCTGCGGGCGGCCAGCCAGACGATGCTGATGTCCGGAGTCGCCGCACCGATCAACACCGTGATCTCGAATATCCCCGGACCGCAGGTGCC
>CAUJIL010000264.1 GCA_963204845.1 Pseudomonadota bacterium
GCTGATGGCAGCGGCGATGCGCAATCGTGGAATCAGGGCATCCAGCAGCGACGTGTCCTCCTCGCCAAAACCCGGTTCACCGTCGATGCGTGCCGCACGCAGCCGGAACGTCATGCCCGTGCGTGGTTCCACGAGATTCACGCCGATCAGATCGGTGGTGAGGCTGAAATGGCGGATATACCGGTAGTAGTCGGGGTGTCGGGTTCGCAGTTCCTCCTGCTTCAGGACGCAGGTCTTGCCCTCGGGGAGCTCGAGAAAAGGCGAGTTCCGGTAATGCTCCTGCTGCAGCGCCGTCAGGGCCGGATCGTTTTCCGATCCGGCGATCAACACACCCGCATCCCCTTCGCGCGGCCGGCGCAACACCATGGTGGCGTGGTGGCACGGCAGCGTTCGCTCCAACTCCTGCAGAAAGGAAATCCACGGGTTGTCGTCGGCCACACTCGCGTACAGTGTGTCGACCAGTTTCCCGACCTGTGATGCCATGGCGGCGTCCCTCCGGGCTGTTCCCGTCATGTCCTGCAACCATCTTCTTCCGGGAGTTCGCCGGTCACGATGGGACACGCGATCGCACGTGATGTCGATCTGGTCACCGCGCGCGGCGAACCCCCGGTCCAACGCTTGAACGCGTGGCTGAAGCTCGGCGCGTCGGCGTAACCCAGACGCAGCGCGATCTCCTCGACGGAAAGCCCGGTGGACTGCAGGTACTCGATCGCGAGGTTCTTGCGCACGTCCTCGACCAGTTCCTTGAAGCTCGTCTGCTCCAGCGCGAGCTTGCGCTGGATCGTGCGCGGCGTGGTGCACAGCCGCGCGGCGATCGTCTCCAGGCTCGCGAGCTGGTTCGGCAACTGCACCAGGTGCTGGCGGATCAACTCGGCGAAGCTGCCGCCGCGCTCGAGTTCGGCGCAGATGCGCTCGCATTGCGCGGCGAACACGCGCGCCGACGCCGTCTCGCTCTGCAGCAGCGGTTCGTGCAGGTACTCCTCGGCGAAGCGGTACTCGTTGCCGGTGGCGGAGAAATTCACCGTACAGCCGAAGAACTCCTCGTAGGCGCCGGCGTAGTCCGGCCGCGGCTGTGCCACGTTGAGCTCGATCAGCGGCAGCCGTTTGCCGAGCGCCTCGGTCGAGATCGTGTACGAGGCGGCGAGTCCGCGGTCGATCATGTACTGGTGGCAGTCGCCGAGGTCGCGCAGGCGCCCCAGCGCGATCGTCACCACGCCGTTCTCCACGCGCAGCGACCAGTGCAGGTAGGTCCACGTCATCAGGATGTTGTGGAACAGGACCCGGTAGGCCTCGAGCAGGTTCGGGCTGGTCATCACCGCCAGCCCGAGCATCCCGTAGGCCGACAGGTGGTAGCGCGGCCCCATGCGCAAGCCGAGCTCGGGCGTGTCGAGCCGGCGCAGCGCGTCGCCGGTGAAGCGCAGCTCCTGGGCCGGCGACAGTACGTAGTCGGGGTTCGCCAGCGCCGCGAGCGGAATGCGCGCCTCGCCCAGCATCGCGTCGACGTCCGCGCCGTGCTGGCGCAGCAGCGTGATCAGCGGATTGAGTCCGTAGACGAGGTGTCGGACGGTGCCGGGGCGGACGCGGGTTTCGAGCAGCATGGGCGTTCGGTTCCGGTGTCTCCACGGGGGCCGGCTGTCGCAAACTAACAAGTTAATTGTCGCGCGTAAACATCCGCCGGGCGGCCGTCCTGATCTATAACTGTGCCGCGCTGCGGAGGGCGTGTTTCGTACACCGCCACCGCCGACGCGGGCGATAACAGCAATACAGCCGCACGAGGAGGTCGCACATGGGTGTTCGCGATTGGCCTGCCAGTCCCCGCTCGCAACTGGGCATCAGTGGCGCCGAGCCGCCGCTGCCGCCGATGATCGCGGAGTTCCAGCAGACCCTGCGGCGTTTCGCGCTCGAGGTGGTGCGCCCGCTCGGCATGCGGCTCGATCGCATGAGCGCGGAGGAAGTGATCGCGGCGGGATCGCCGTTCTGGGAGTTCCACCGCAAGTACCGCGAGCTCGGCATCGGCATCGAGACGCTGCGTGCGCTGTCGCCGGAAGACCTGAGCCTGATGTTCCCGATCCTGTTCGAGGAACTCGGCTACGGCGACGCGGGCCTGGCGATCTCGGCGGGCGCCTCGACGCTGCCGCTGCTGCTCGCGTACCGCTTCGACAACGGCTTCCTGCTCGAGCGCTTCTCGGACAGCCAGCTCGGCTGCTGGGGCATCACCGAACCCGACCACGGCAGCGACCAGCTCGACCCGAGCGGGCAACTCCTCGACCCGCGCGGGCGCTACGGCAAGCCGAACTGCGTGGCGACGATCCGCGGCGACCGCATCGTGATCAACGGCCAGAAGTCGGCCTGGGTGTCGAACGGGCCGGTGGCCGAGATCTGCATCCTCTACTGCGCGGCCGACACCGGCAGCGGTCCCGACCCCAGCCACGGCTGCGTGCTCGTGATCCCGCTCGACCTGCCGGGAGTGAGCCGCGGCAAGCCGCTGGACAAGATGGGCCAGCGCGCGCTGCCGCAGGGCGAGATCTTTTTCGACAACGTCGAGGTCGGCCGCGACTACCTGCTCGCCGGCCCCGAGGACTACCAGCGCGCGGTCTACTGCATCCACAGCGAGGCCAACGGCCTGATGGGCGGCACCTTCGCGGGGCTGGCGCAGGCGGCCTTCGACCTCGCGCTGGACTACGCGCACGAGCGCCGCCAGGGCGGCGTGCCGATCATCCGCCACCAGTCGGTACAGCACCGGCTGTTCCACATGTATCGCAAGATCGAGGCGGCACGGGCGCTGACGCGGCGCGTGATCCTCTACAACAACACCGCGCCGGTGCCGGCGTTGCAGGCGGCGATGACATCCAAGATCACCGGAACGCAGACCTCGTTCGTGGTCGCGAGCGAGGCATTGCAGCTATTCGGCGGCAACGGGCTCACGCGCGAGTACCCGCTGGAGAAACTGCTGCGCGACGCGCGCGCCTCGCTGATCGAGGACGGCTGCAACGAGATCCTCGCGATCAAGGGCGGTTGCTACCTGATCGACGAGGCTCGTCTGCAATGAAACAGAACGCCTGGATCGCCGGCGTCGGGATGACGCGCTTCGGCAAGCACATCGATCGCGGGCTGAAATCGCTCGCGCACGAGGCGATCGGGGCAGCGGTCGCCGACGCCGGGATCGGTCTCGGCGAGGTGCAGGCCGCGTGGATGGGCAACGCCGCCGCCGCGGTGATCACCGGGCAGGTCTGCGTGCCGGGGCAGATGATCCTGCGCTCGCTCGGCGTGGGCCATATTCCGGTCGTGAACGTCGAGAACGCCTGCGCGACCGCGGCCACCGCCTTCCACCAGGCGTGCACGATGGTCAG
>CAUJIL010000265.1 GCA_963204845.1 Pseudomonadota bacterium
CATGGCGACCAGGACGTCGCAGGTGGATTCGGCGAGCAGGTGCAGCGTGACGCTGCCGAGCAGCAGGTCCTCGGCGAGGTTCTTGCCGTGCTTGCCGACCACGACCAGGTCCGCGCCGATCGCCAGCGACACCTCGTGCAGCGCGCTGGGGATGTGCTCGGCGCTGCTCACGGTCGCTTGCAGCCGCGCGGGGTCGACTCCGGACGCCGCGACGAAGCGCTGCATCTGCTCGAGCGCGTCGGCGTGCGCGCGCCGCCGGTATTCCTCGATCCTTTCGTCCCCGAGCCCGGCAAACTGCAGCATGCCTTCGAACGGGACTTCGAAGACGTGGCGGAGGTGGATCGTCGCTTCCGGTGCGATCGTACACGCCAGCGCGAGTGCACGTGCCGCATGCACCGAGAAGTCGGTGGCGACCAGCAGGTTGCGGTAATCCGCGGTCGCCTCGCGCCGCACGACCAGCAGCGGCGTGTGCGTGCGCCGCAGCAGGTGCTCCGCCGTAGTGCCGATCGCGAAATCGCGCAACGGGTGCTGTCCGCGCGCCCCGAGCACGAGCAGCGTCGCGCGCGTGGCTTCCGCGCGCACCAGCTGGTCCACGCTGCCGATGCGCACGGTGGCCTCGAGCGCGAAGCCGCAGCGCTCGGCGAGCGCGCGTGCCAACTCGTGCAGCCGCGCGCTGGTCGCCTCCAGCAGTTCCTGCTCGCGTTCCGCCGGCAGGTCGAGCAGCCGGCGCAGCGTGTCGATCCACGACTGCTGGATCACGTGCAGCAGCCGGCCGCGCGCGAACACGCCTGCGGCGCCCAGCCGGGCCGCGCGCTCGGCGGCGCGCTGCGCGTCGGACGAGAAATCGGTGGCGACGAGAACGGTCCGCTGTCTCATATCGTTTCCTCCACCCGGCGCAATTCCGCCGGCGATCCGAACAGCACCAGCGCATCGCCGGCCGCGAGCAGCGTCTGTGGCGACGGCTCCGCGGCGCGCACGCCGTTCCTGACCAGCGCGTTCACCGTGACCTCGCCGAGTTCGAGTTCCTCCAGCCGGCGGCCCACCGCGCGGCTGCCCGCGACGACCACCACGGTGTGCAGGCGCTCACCGTCCTGTGCCGCGGCATCCTCCGTCACCGAGCTCGGCGGGAATATGCCGCGCAGCAGCCGGTAGCGCGAATCGTACTGTTCGATCATGCGCCGGGCGAGTCGCGAGCGTGGCACCCCGAGCAGCGCCAGCGCGTGCACCGCGATCATCAGGCTGGCCTCGAGCGTCTCGGCGACGATCTCGGTCGCACCGGCCTCGCGCAACTCGGCGCAATGACGCTCGTCGCGCGTGCGCACCATGATCGGCAGCGTGGGGCGCAGCGCGCGTGCCTGGCGCAGGATGCCGAGCGCTGTCGGCAGATCCTCCTGCGTGATCACCAGCAGCCGCGCCGTGTCGATGCCGGCGGCGACCAGGATGTCGCGTTCGGCGGCATCGCCGTAGAAGACCTTCTCGCCGGCGGCATAGGCCTCGCGCGTTCGTCCGGGATCGAGGTCGAGCGCGACGAAACCGATGCGCTCGGCATCGAGCAGGCGCGCCACGCCCTGCCCGATGCGTCCGTAGCCGCAGATCACCACATGCTCGCCCGACGGTGCGGCCAGTTCGATCGCCCCGGGTGCCGGCGCCGTCGTGTGGCCATCGGCGGAATCGGGTGCGAGCGCGCGCGCGATCATGTGGTTGTGGCGGATCAACAGCGGTGCCAGCACGATCGAGAACAGCACCGAGGCGAGTGCAATCTGCGCCGGCTGCGTGTCGATCACGCCGTTCTCGAGCGCGATCGCGAGCAGCGCGAAACCGAACTCGCCGCCCACCGCGAGCAGCAGTCCGGTGCGCCAGGCCTCGATCCACTCGCCGCCGGCCAGACGTACGATAGCCGCGACCAGCAGCGTCTTGACCGCCAGCAGCGTCGCCGCGCCGAGCAGCGCGAGGTGCCAGATCCCGCTCAGCGAGAACGGATCGAAGATCATCCCGATGCCGACGAAGAACAGGCCGAGCAGCACGTCACGGAACGGCCGCACCGTGGACTCCACCTGATGGCGGAACTCGGTTTCCCCGAGCATCATGCCGGCGAGAAACGCGCCGAAGGCCATCGACAGGCCCAAGGCGCTGGTCGTCCACGCGGCGGCGAGCGAGACCAGCAGCACGGTGAGCGTGAAGGTCTCGGCCGAACGCTGCCCGGCGACCAGGTGGAACAGCGGGCGTAGCAACCAGCGACCGACCACGAAAATCAGCGCGAAGGCCAGCGTCGCCTTCGCCAGCGCCAGCCCCAGCGCGCCGCCCAGCGCGACGAATCCGGTGCCCACCGCGAGCACCGGCAACACGACCACGAACGGCACCGCCGTGACGTCCTGGAACACCGACATCGCCACCCCGAGGCGGGCGTGCCGCGTGTGCTCCTCGCCCTGCTCGGCGAGCTGGCGGCTGATCACCGTGGTCGAGGACTGCGCGAACACGGCACCGACCACGAAGGCCGCCGCCGGCGGCAGGCCGAACAGCCAGGCGCCGACGCCGATCACGATCGTCGTCAGCGCGACTTGCGCGGTGCCCGGCCACAGCACCTGATGGCGCAGCGCGTGGATCTGCGGCATCGAGAAATTCAGGCCGATGGTGAACAGCAGGAACACGATGCCGAATTCCGCCAGCGCACGGATCGGTGCGACGTCGATCACGGGGCCCGGCGTGTGCGCGCCGAACAGCACGCCGACCAGCAGGTACGCGAGGCTCGACGGGATGTTCAGGCGGCGGAACGTCAGCACGGCCACCACTGCCGCGGCGAGCAGCAGCAGCATTGGGGCGAAGAAACCTCCGATCGTCATGATCGTCGCAGGGCCATCGAGGCGCGCGCGCCGGTGGCGGGCGCGCGCGGCCTCAGTTGCGGCGGATAGCGCGGTAGACGACGAGCAACAGCACCGCGCCCAGCGTCGCAACGAAGATGCTTGCGGGATTGAAGCCGCTCACGGCGCCGATGCCGAGCGCGGAACCGATGTAGCCGCCGACGAAGGCGCCGCCGATGCCGAGCGCCACCGTGATCACGAAGCCGCCCGGATCCTTGCCAGGCATGATGAACTTCGCCAGCACGCCCACGATCAGACCCATCACGATCCACGACAGAATCCCCATGGCGACGCTCCTCCGCATCGATTGACCACCGGTACGCTATAGGCAATGCAACGTCGGTGCAAGGCGAGCACCGGCTCCGGTTCAGGCCGCGGGCTCCTCGATCACCAGCGCCGGGGTGTCGTGGCGCAGCGTCTCGCCGCGGAAGAAGGCCGGTGCGCGCAGCCGCCACGCGAACATCAGCAGCGCGCCGATGCCGAGGATGCCGACGCCGATCGCGAATACGGTGCCCACGCCGAGGATCGCGCCGCCGCTGCCGTAGGCCGGGTCGAAGGTCGCGGCGCTGAGCTTGAGGAACATCGCGGCCAGCATCGCGCCGCCGGCCAGCGGCAGCAGCCCTTTGGTGACCAGCGGTGCGAATCCCAGCCGGTACTCGTGGCGGAAATACCATGCACAGGCGAAGGCGGTCAGGCCGTAGTAGAAGCAGATCATCAGCCCCAGCGACTCGACCGTGTCGGCCAGCACGTTCTCGCTGAGCAGCGTCATCACCGCGTAGAAGATCGCGGTCAGCACCCCGGAGACGACCGTTGCCCGCGCGGGGACGC
Organism: Pseudomonadota bacterium; assembly: GCA_963204845.1. Classification (GTDB taxonomy): domain Bacteria; phylum Pseudomonadota; class Gammaproteobacteria; order Pseudomonadales; family UBA5518; genus UBA5518. Next base: position 3,687 of record CAUJIL010000265.1, read on the forward strand.
GGTGCACCGGGTGGATCTCGGCGAACATCGCCGGCATCGCGCGGTAGACGCTCATCGCGAGCAGCGTGCGCGCGGCCGGGATGAAGGTGGTCTGCAGGCTGGACGCGGCGCTGGCGAGCACGGCCGCATACAGCAGCAGGCGCGGCAGGCCGTCGCCCATGACGGGGATCGCGAGCGCCTCGAACACGTTGTCCTGCGTCGCGTCCGCGCGCAGCCCGATGCCGGTGTCGCCGACGCCGGCGAACATCTGGGTCGAGATCGCGACCAGCACGTAGGTGCCGGCCAGCATCACCAGCGAGGCCAGCGCAGCCAGCGCCGGGGTGCGCTCGCTGCCGCTGGTTTCCTCGTTCGCCGACAGGCTCACGTCCCAGCCCCAGTAGATGAAGATCGACAGTGACAGTCCGGCGGCCAGCGCGGCGGCCGACGGGATCTCGAACGGATTCAGCCAGCGCCACTCGAACGCCAGCGCGCCCGGCGCATCGGACGCGAGCGCCTGGTCCAGCGCGAGCGCGCAGAACAGCAGCAGCACCACCATCTGGAACGTCACCAGCACGTAGGTCACGCGCTTGGCCGTGGTCATGCCGCGCCACGCCACCCAGGTGGCCAGCGCGACGAACACCGCGGTGGTAGCCACGTTCACGCCGCGGCTGGTGCCGAAGTCGCGGATCACGGGGTCGTCGAACAGCGCGCCGAGGAAGAGGTAGAAGTAGGTCGCGGCGATGCCGGCCGTGTTCGACAGCACGATCACGGTGGCGATGATCAGCCCCCAGCCGCACATCCAGCCGGTGTAGGGGCCGAAGGCCTTGACGGTCCACGTGAACGAGGTGCCGGCGTCGGGAATCACGCGGTTCAGCGCGCGGTAGCCGAAGGCCACCAGCAGCATCGGGATGAATCCCGCGAGAAAAACCGCCGGCATCTGCACGCCGACCTCGCGCACGGTGGGGCCCAGCGCGGCGGCCAGCGCGTACACCGGTGCCACGCAGGACACCGCCATCGCGGTGCTGCCGGCGAGTCCGATCGAGTCGTGACGCAGTCCCTTGTCGAGCAGATCGGGCTCGCCGCGGTAGTGCGGGTCGTGTGCGGTGATCGGGGCGGTCGCAGGCACTCCGGCATCACCGTTCACATCGTGTCCCTCCGTGGCATCCCTGCGCTTGCGTATCAGACCCCGCGCAACTCGCGCTCGGCCTGGTCGAGCGCCTTGTGTGCGCACTCGACCAGCGTGTCGATCTCGGCCGTGGTGCAGATGAGCGGCGGTGCGATGATCATCGCATCGCCGGTCGCACGCATCACCAGGCCGTTGTCGAGGCTTGCCTGGCGGCACACCATGCCGGCTCGCCCGGATGGCTCGAAGCGTTCGCGGGTGCGCTTGTCCTTCACGAGTTCCAGCGCGCCGAACAGTCCCAGCGTGCGCGCCTCGCCGACCAGCGGGTGGTCCGCGAGCTCCGCCCAGCGCCGCGCCAGATGCGGTGCCGCGACACGCTCGACGTGCTCGAGCACGTTCTCCGCGCGCAGGATCGCCAGCGTCGCCAGCCCCGCCGCGCACGCTGCCGGAGGTCCGGAGTAGGTGAAGCCGTGGCCGAACTCCCCGCCGCCGGTGGTCAGCACCCGCGCCACGCGTTCGCCCACCAGCACGCCGCCGAGCGCCTGGTAGCCGTTGGTGACTCCCTTCGCGAAGGTGATCAGGTCGGGCTCCATTCCGTAGTACGTCGCGCCGAACCATCTGCCGGTGCGCCCGAAGCCGCAGATCACCTCGTCCATCGCGAGCAGGATGTCGTACTTCGCGAGGATCCGCCGCACTTCCGGCCAGTAGGTCTCGGGCGGGATGATCACGCCGCCGGCGCCCTGGACCGGCTCGGCGATGAAGGCGGCGACGTTCTCGGCGCCGAGTTCCTCGATCTTCGCCTCCAGCGCGCGCGCCGCCTCCAGACCGAACTCCTCGCGCGACATCCCGGCGCCCTCGCCGTACCAGTACGGCTGGCGGATGTGCGTGACCCACGGCAGCACGTCGAACTGACGGTGCATGAAGCCCATGCCGCCCAGGCTGGCACCGGCGATGGTGCTGCCGTGATAGGCGTTGGCGCGGCTGATGATCCAGCGCTTCGACGGCTGCTCGCGCAGGTCCCAGTAGCGACGCACCATGCGCACCACGGTGTCGTTGCCCTCGCTGCCGGAGTTGGTGAAGAACACGTGGTTCATGTGGGCCGGGGCGACTTCCGCCAGCACGCGGGCGAGTTCGATCGAGGGCGGGTGCGCGCACTGGAAGAAGTTGTTGTAGAACGGCAGCTCGCGCAACTGGCGCGCGACCGCGTCGACGATCTCCCCGCGGCTGTAGCCGAGGTTGCAGCACCACAGCCCGGACATGCCGTCGAGGTACTCGCGCCCGTCGGCGTCGCGGATGTAGATGTGGCGTGCGCCGGTGATCACCCGCGTGCCGCGCTCCGCGAGGTCGTGGAAATCGGTGAACGGGTGGAGGTGGTGTGCGCGATCGAGCTCCTGCCAGCGCGCCTTCGCGGTGTTCGTCATGATGCCTTACCTGTAATTGCCGAGGCGGGGGCGTGCTCGCCGTGACCGAACCCGATCGTGGTATGGGGCGCAACGCGCGGTGCCGGCTAGAATGGGAACATCGCGCCCTGGCAGTGTCAACGAAGTTACCCCGCGAGGGGTAGAGCGAAGCGGGAGGTTCGAGCACCGATGGCGATCGACGGCATTCCGGTGGTGGGGATTCCCTGCGACGTGTTCGAGCGCGGCCTGCACCCGTTCCACGGCGTCGGCGAGAAATACATCGATGCGGTGGCGCACGGCGCGCAGGCGCTGCCGCTGCTGTTGCCGGCCATCGGCGGCGGGCGCGACCTAGCACCGCTGTCGGAACTGATGCCGCTCGCGGCGCTGCTCGATGCGCTCGACGGGGTATTCCTGCCCGGCAGCCCGTCGAACGTCGAGCCGCAGCGCTACGCCGGCGCGCCGAGCGTGCCGGGCACCCTGCACGACCCGCAGCGCGACGCCGGCACGCTGGACCTGATCCCGCTGGCGATCGCGCGCGGCGTGCCGCTGCTCTGCGTCTGCCGCGGCATGCAGGAACTCAACGTCGCGCTCGGCGGCACGCTGCACCAGCGCGTGCAGGAGGTGCCGGGAATGCGCGATCACCGCGCGAACGACCACCACGACCGCGAACGCCAGTACGCCGCCGTGCATCCGGTGATGGTCGAGCCGGGCGGCGTGTTCGAGCAATTGCTGGGTCCGGCGCCGTTCGCGGTCAACTCGCTGCATGCGCAGGGAATCGACCGCCTGGCGCCGGGGCTGCGCGTCGAGGCGCGCGCACCGGACGGACTGGTGGAGGCCGTGAGCGTGATCGGCTCGCCGGCGTTCGCCGTCGGCGTGCAGTGGCACCCGGAATGGCGTTTCCGCGAGCACGCCGCCAGCGTGAAATTGTTCGCTGCCTTCGGTACGGCGATGCGGTCGCGCAATGCCGCCAGAACTGCTAGAACTACCTCTGGCGGGGTATTGCCCGCCTGAGCCGGCAAGGGACAATCGGCCGCTACGGCCGTTCCAGGAGGATAAATGATGAACAACAACGGTTTCGCGGCGGCTCGCACGCTGCTCGCGCTGGCGGTGGCCGCGGCGGGCGCCCCCGCTCTCGCCGCCCCGGCGCTCGAGGAGATCATCGTCACCGCGCAGAAGCGCGAGCAGACGCTGCAGGAGATCCCGGTCGCCGTCTCCGCCTACAGCGGGGATTTCATCGTCGAGTCCAACGTCGGCGACATCCGCGGCCTGGTCGACCTGACCCCGGGTTTCAACGGCAAGACCGAGGACAGTTTCATCGATGCGCTGGCGATCCGCGGCATCGTGACCAACGACTTCGGCATCGGCGGCGACCCTTCGGTGCCGATCTTCACCGACGGCGTCTGGCAGGGCCGCAACGGCGGCGTGCAGATGAACTTCTATGACATCGAACGCGTCGAGGTGGTGAAGGGCCCGCAGGCAACGCTGTTCGGGCGCAACGCGATCGCCGGCGCGGTCAGCATCATCACCAACAAGCCGATCGACGAGTTCGAGGCGCGCCTCAGTGCCGGCGTCGAGGAATACGGGCATGTCGAGGCGCACGGCATGGTCAACCTGCCACTCAGCGAGAACTGGTACCTGCGTGCCAACCTGCAGGGAATGCGTGACGACGGCTGGCTGGACAACCTGGCCGGCGGTGACGACCTGGGCGAGCACGAGCAGCTTTCCGCGCGCCTGGCGCTGCGCTACGCCGGGGAGAACTTCGATGCGACTGTGTCCTTCGGCGTCGAGGATCGCAGCCAGGACCCCTCGGTGTACTGGGACCCCAGCCTCGGTATCGACGAGGACGAGGTGAACACCGACCTCGGCGACCGGGGCTACGACCGCTCCGAAATCTATTCGCTGACCGCGAACCTGCGCTGGGATCTCGGCGAGGACTACAGCGTGACCTCGATCACCGGCGTCAAGACCTACGATTTCGAGTACCTCGAGGACTACGACGCGCGTCCCGAGCGCATCAACCTGTACGGACAGGACAACGACGTCGAGTACTACAGCCAGGAACTGCGGTTGAACTTCGAAGGCGAACGCGTGAGCTGGTTCGTCGGCGCGGCCGGCTACGTCGAACTGGTCGAGGGGCAGTTCCTGTTCGGCTACAACGAGAAGGCGCTGTGCAACGCGGTCGGGCGTACCGATGCCGGGGATTTCAGTGGCCCGGTCACCGGCGGCTGCAACGACCCGGTGTTCGAGGAGTACTGGGAGGCGGACATCGATCCGGCGGACATCGTGGGCCGCAAGAGCGAGGATTCGTGGAACGACATGGAGAGCCGCGGCGTCTCGTTCTACGGTGACATGACGTGGGCGCTGAGCGAGCGGCTGGACCTCACGGTCGGCGCGCGCTGGACCTACGACGAGAAGGACATGCGCACGCGCGTGGCGAACAGCGGCGGTGCGCTGGGCAACAACTTCTCGTGGGAATACCACACCCGCGGCTGGGTGCACGCCGACGACGACTGGAACGAATTCACGCCGCGCGTGGCCGTGAACTACGAGCTGAACGACGAGGTTTCGCTGTACGCGAACGTCTCCACCGGCTACAAGGCCGGTGGCTTCGGCACCTTCGGCATCACGGTGCCGGATGCCGACGGCGACGGCGAGATCGACGTCACCCCGAGCGGGCAGGCGTCACCCGACAGCGTACCCACGGTCTTCGATCCGGAGACTTCGATCAGCTACGAGGCCGGGGTGAAGACGCGCCTGCTCGACGACACGCTGCAGCTCAACGCGGCGCTGTTCACCTACGTCTACGAAGACCTGCAGCTGATCTATTTCGATCAGGGTTCGCAGCTGGTGCAGAACCTCGGCGAGGCCGAGAACACCGGTCTCGAGCTCGATGCGCGCTGGCTGATCGGCGAGCGTCTCGACCTGTTCGCGGCGCTGGCGTGGATGGACTCCGAGATCACCGACGCCAAGGAGATGAGCGCGATCGGCGTCTGCGAGGATTGCGGCGGCAACCGCATGCCGATGGCGCCCGAGTGGAGCGGGGCGGTGCACCTGACCTGGCGCGCACCGGTGTGGTGCGGCGAGATGTTTGCCAAGGGCGAATACGCGTTCCAGGACAAGATGTACAGCGATCTCGACAACATCGAGGCGATCGCCGTCGATTCGTGGGGGCAGTGGAACTTCCGCGCCGGTTATGACGACGAGGGCGACTGGGGCATGGCGGTCTATGTCGAGAACGCCTTCGACGAGGAGTATTTCGAGCGTGGCTGGGCCAATGCCGATCCGCGCAACGAGTACGGCTACGGGCTGACCAACACGCTGGTATGGCCCGCCAAGCCGCGCACCTTCGGCGCCAGCGCGTACATGAACTTCTGAGACGATACCCCACCGACAGCGAAGCCGGCGTCTCCGCCGGCTTCGCCGTTCAGGGCCGGTGACAGCATGCACAGCGAAGCGCAGTCCTGCAGCGAGTCCGCGCACTTCCTCCAGCGCAACCCCGACGTCGAGGTCGTCGAGGTGCTGCTGCCGGACATCAACGGCCAGATGCGTGGCAAGTGGGTCGGCCGCGACGGTCTCGGCAAGGTGTTCACCGGCGGCTACAAGCTGCCCGTGTCGACGGTCGCCTTCGACATCTGGGGCCGTGACATCGGCGCCACCGTGTTCGCCGACGGCGACGCCGACGGCGTCTGCCTGCCGGTGCCCGGCACGCTGACGCGGGTGCCCTGGCTCGCGCGGCCTACGGGTCAGTTGCTGGTGTCGATGGGCAGCGTGGACGCGCGGCCCTACGCCGGCGATGCGCGCACCGTGCTGGCCGGCGTGCTGGCACGCTACGCGCGGCTCGGCCTGCGCCCGGTGGTGGCGGCCGAGATGGAGTTCTACCTGTTCGAGCGCGAACGCGCCCCGGACGGCACGCCGCGGCACTCGCAGACCGCCAGCGGCGCCCGGGAGCTGATCGGCGGCCAGACCTACGGCATCGACGCGATGCAGGACATCGCGGAGCTGATGCACGGCGTGCGCGAGGCGGCGCGCGTGCAGGAGTTGCCGGTGGACACGCTGATCGCCGAGGCGGCCCCGTCGCAGTTCGAGATCAACCTGCTGCACCGCGACGACGCGCTGCGCGCCTGCGACGAGGCGCTGCTGCTCAAGCGCGCGATCCGTGGCGTCGCGCGTGCCGCGAACCGGCACGCCTCGTTCATGGCCAAGCCGTTCGGCCACCTCGCGGGCAGCGGCATGCACATTCATTGCAGCCTGATCGACGCCGACGGACGCAACGTGTTCGACGACGACACCGACCACGGCAGCCAGATGCTGCGCCACGCGGTCGCCGGCTGCCTCGCGACGATGGGCGAGGCGATGGCGTTGTTCGCGCCGAACGCCAACTCGTACCGCCGTTTCCGCCCCGGTTCGCACGCGCCGCACGCGCCCACCTGGGGCTACGAGAATCGCACCACCGCGGTGCGCATCCCGGGCGGTTCGCGCCGCGCGATCCGTCTCGAGCACCGCGTCTGCGGGGCCGACGCGAACCCGTACCTGACGGTGGCCGCGCTGCTCGCCGGCGCGCTGCACGGCATCGAGCACCGGCTGCAGCCGCCGGCGCCGGTGGCGGGCGATGCCTACGCGCAGCACCCGCCGGGGCTGCCGCGCTTCTGGCCCGACGCGCTGCGCGCCTTCGAACGTTCGGAGTTCGTCGGCGAGTACCTCGGCGAGGAGATCCGGCGCGTCTACCTCGGTTCGAAGTGGCAGGAACTCGAGGAGCTGAACACCCACGTGCCGGCGGTCGAATACGATGCGTACCTGGATCTGTAGTCTGGAGCTGGCGGAATGAGGGGATGGTCGTGAGGCGGATGCTCGCGATGGGGCTGCTGCTGGTGGCAGGGGCTGCGCAGGCGGCGGACACGCTGATCACGGCGGCACGGCTGCTCGACGTGCGCAGCGGACGCCTGCTCGACAGTCCGTCGATCCTGGTGCGCGAGGGACGCATCGTCGCGGTGACGCACGGCGCGCAGCCGGCGCCCGGCTCGCCCGAGGTGACCGTGATCCGGCTCGACGGCATGACGCTGCTGCCCGGCCTGATCGACATGCACACCCACATCGACAGCGATCCGCACTACGGTGGCTACACGGGGCTGCAGTTCAACGACCGCTTCTGGTCGATGATCGCGGTGCCGCACGCCGCGCGCACGCTGGATGCCGGTTTCACCACGATCCGCAACGTCGGCTCCAGCGAGTGGAACGACGTCGGGTTGCGCGAGGCGATCGACGCCGGCAAGGTGCGCGGGCCGCGCATCGTAAGCGCCGCGCACGCCTTCGGCTCGACCGGCGGGCATTGCGACTCGACCTTCTTCCCGCCGTCGATGCGCGAGCAGAGCGCCTACAACGCCGACAGCCCCGACGAGGGACGCCAGCGCGTGCGCGAGCTGCGCAAGTACGGCGCGCAGCTGATCAAGATCTGCGCCACCGGCGGCGTGTTCTCGCGCAACACCGAACCAGGGCAGCAGCAGCTCAGCCTGCGCGAGATGAACGCGATCGTCGAGGAGGCGCATATGCAGGGGCTGCGGGTCGCCGCGCACGCGCACGGCGCCGCCGGCATCAAGGACGCGATCCGCGCCGGCGTCGACACCATCGAGCACGCCAGCCTGATCGACGACGAGGGGATCCGGCTCGCGCGCGAGAGGGGCGCCTGGCTGTCGATGGACATCTACAACACCGAGTACACGCAGGCCGAGGGGCGGCGCAACGGGGTGCTCGAGGACAACCTGCGCAAGGACCGCGAGATCGCGGAAATCCAGCGCGAGGGCTTTCGCAAGGCCTTCGCCGCGGGCGTGAGGATGGTCTACGGCACCGATGCGGGCGTGCACCCGCACGGCGACAACGCGCGCCAGTTCCGCTGGATGGTGCAGTACGGCATGAAACCGATCGACGCGATCCGCGCCGCCACGCTGAACGCGGCCGAGGCGCTCGACAGCGCCGACGTCGGCGTTGTCGAGGCCGGACGCTATGCCGACCTCGTCGCGGTGACCGGCGACCCCACCGCCGATGTGACGCTGCTGGAAGACATTGCGGTCGTGATCAAGGGCGGCGAACTGGTCAGGGACGCGCGCTGAGCCATGGCGCTGCTGCAACTCGACGAGGCGCAGATCCGCGGCTGGACGCGCGAGCAGAAGGACCGCTGGTGGCTGGAAAGCGTCTACCGCGGCGACATGGCGCAGCTCACGCTGCGCTTGGGACTCTCGGGCTTCGTGCTCGGCGGCGTGCTCGCGGCCACCGCGCTCTACATCGGCGGCAAGACGGGCATCTCGATCGGTGTCGGGCTGACCTCGGTGATCCTCGCGTTCGCGATCTTCCGGGTGCTCGCCGGCGCGGGGCTGGTGCGCGACCTGACGATCCTCGAGAACAACTGCACGCAGTCGATCGCGACCGCGGCCGGCTACATGATCACGCCGCTGATCTCGAGCCTCGCGGCGTACATGCTGGTCACCGGGCACATCGTGCCGTGGTGGCAGATGGTGATCTGGACCACGGTGATCTCGATCCTCGGCGTGCTGGTCGCGTTTCCGCTGAAACGCCGTTTCATCAACGACGAGCAGCTCCCGTTCCCGGAGGGCCGTGCCTGCGGCGTGGTGCTCGATTCGCTGTACGACGGGCACGCGGCCGATGGCATGTTCAAGGCGCGGCTGCTCGCGGCGAGTGCCTCGCTGGCGGCACTGTACCAGTTCGTCTCCAGCGACGGCTGGATGCGCCTGCTGCAGTTCCGCCTGCTGCGCCTCGACCGCTGGGCCGGGCTGCGCGAGCCGTGGCATTTCATCGAGCGCTTCGACACCTACTACTACC
>CAUJIL010000266.1 GCA_963204845.1 Pseudomonadota bacterium
GCTGGTCCAGCGAGGACAACAGCGCCGCCACCGCATCCTGTGGCAGACTGGGCACCAGGTACGCAATCTCGTCGGATTCGAGGTGCTCGGCGGCATCGACGATCTCGCGCTGCGGCATCGTCGCGATCAGTCCCTCGCGCACGCCGTCGGCGAGTTCCAGCAGCACGCCGCCGCGGCGCGCCGGCTCCACCGCCGTCCACACCTGAACGCGCTCCTCGACCGGCAGTCGCTCGAGCACGAACGCGATGTCGGCCGGGTGCATCCGCCCCAGCCGGCGCTGGTACTCGGCGTGGTGCTGGCGCCCGAGCAGCGCGTCGACCAGTGCGCGCTGATCGGGCGCCTGGCGCAGGCTCAGCTCGCGCTCGAGCCGGTGGCGCGCCAGCAGATCGAGCAACTCGCCGAGCGTGGCCTCGAGGCTGCGGTGGTACTGCTCGTGCTGCTCGGTTTCCATCGGCGCCATTCCGTTGCTCGGGCGGTGCCGCGGGAGACGGCCACCACGGCGGCAGCATAGTCTCCGCCCCGCTTGCCGCGACCGTCGCGCGTCATTTCGGCAATATGCACACGGTCCGCGACCGTTGCTGTTGCGTACCAGCCCCTTGGCCCAGAATACCGCCGCCGATTTTCCGGCTCCACTCGACGGAACGGACCCATGCCATTGCCGCTGATCGCGATCATCGCCGTTTTCTGTATCGGTTACGCACTGATCATCCTCGAGCACAACGTCAACATCGACAAGGCGGCACCGGCGGTGCTGACCGGCGTGCTGTGCTGGGCCATCTACATCCTCGCCGCCCCCGGGCTGATCGATCTGGCAAGCCTGCCGCAGACCTTCCTCGATGCACACGCGGGCAAGACGGCCAAGGAAGTCGTCACGGCCTGGGTGGGCCACCACCAGATGCTGGAAGGCTTCGCGGAGACCGCGAGCATCCTCTTCTTCCTGCTCGGCGCGATGACCATCGTCGAGATGGTCGACGTCTACGGCGGCTTCTCGATCATCACCGACCGCATCCGCTCGACCAGCATGGTCACGCTGCTGTGGATCATCGGCACCGTGACCTTCTTCCTGTCGGCCGCGCTCGACAACCTGACCACCACGATCGTGATGATCTCGCTGATCCGCAAGCTGATCGACGAGCAGTCCGACCGCCTGTTCTTCGCCGGCATCATCGTGATCGCGGCCAACGCCGGCGGCGCCTGGTCGCCGATCGGCGACGTCACGACCACGATGCTGTGGATCGGCGGCCAGATCACGACACTCAAGATCATGGAAGGGATCTTCCTGCCGAGCGTGGTCTGCCTGGCGATCCCGCTGCTGTTCCTGACCTTCCGCCTGCGCGGGCGCACGATCAGCAGCCCGAAGCTGAATGCCACCGGCTCCGAAACCGACTACGTGGTCCCGGAATCGCACCGCAACCTGATCTTCCTGGTCGGCATGGGCGGACTGCTGTTCGTGCCGGTATTCAAGACCGTGACCCACCTGCCGCCGTTCATGGGCATGCTGTTCAGCCTCGGCGTGCTGTGGGTGGTGTCCGAAGTGCTGCACGATGACCGCGAAAAGGCGCTGGAATCCGGGATGCACATCCTGAAGGTCGTGCGCCGGGTGGACACCCCGAGCGTGCTGTTCTTCCTCGGCATCCTGACCGCGGTGTCGGCGCTGCAGGCCAGTGGGCTGTTGTCCCAGGCAGCGGCGTTCCTCGACAGTACGGTCGGCAACCTGGACCTGATCGTGTTCCTGATCGGCCTGCTGTCGGCGGTGGTCGACAACGTGCCGCTGGTCGCTGCGACGATGGGCATGTACGACCTCAGCGTGCACCCCACCGACTCGCCGCTGTGGGAATTCCTCGCCTTCGCGGCCGGCACCGGTGGTAGCTGCCTGATCATCGGCTCGGCCGCCGGCGTGGCCGCGATGGGCATGGAGCGCATCAACTTCTTCTGGTACATGCGCAACATCAGCGGACTCGCGCTGCTCGGCTACGTGGCCGGCTGCGCCGTGATCATGCTCGAGAAGCAGTTTCTGATGTGATCGTCGATGGGCGCGGGGTGCCGGCTGCAACGGCCGGCCCGCCGCATGTTCCTGCCATTCAGGCGTCGATCGACGCCCCCAGCGCCGCGTACACCAGCCCGCCGTCGACGGTCAGCGTCTCGCCGACCACGTAGTCACCGGCGCGGCTCGCCAGATACACCGCCGCGGCCGCCATGTCTTCCGCGCGTCCGATGCGCCGCGCCGGCACCGCGAGCGCGACCGTGTCCGCGTGATCGCGTGCGGCGCGGTTCATGTCGGATGCAAACGCACCCGGCGCGATCGCGTTGACCACGATGTGGTCGGCGATCAGTCGCGCCGCGAGCCGGCGGGTCAGCTGGATCAACCCGGCTTTCGACGCCTGGTAGCTGTAGGTGTCCCAGGTATTCAGGCGCAGCCCGTCGATCGAGGCGATGTTGATCACCTTGGCGGGCCGCTGCTCGCTGGCCGCGGCCTTCAACGCCGCGTGCAGCGCCTGCGTCAGGAAAAACGGCGACTTCAGGTTCAGGTCCATCACGCGGTCCCAGCCCGACTCCGGGAACGCATCGAACGGGGCCCCCCACGCGACACCGGCGTTGTTGACCAGGATGTCGAGCGAGTCCTCGCACTCCGCATAGGCCGTCGCCAGTGCCCGGCAGCCGGCCACCGTCGACACATCGGCCGGCAACGCCCGGCAGGCCGGACCGAACCCGGCCGCGAGCGCCTCGCAGGCCTCGGCCTTGCGCGAACTCACGTAGACGCGCGCGCCCTGCGCGATGAATCCCTCGACGATCATGCGCCCGATGCCACGCGAGCCGCCGGTAACGAGCGCGGTGCGTCCGGCCAGCGAGAACAGCGATCCGATGTCGATCATGCGAGCCTCCGCTGCGATGCCCGTCGTGCGGGCGACAGTCGCGTGTCAGCGCGCGCCGAAGCGCCGGCGCACACCAGCGCCCAGCGTCGCCAGCGCGAGCGCGAGTGCGCCGGCCACGATGCCGGTGAGCGCGTTCGCGAGCATCGGCACCACGCCCGCGAGCACGGCACCCACGCCCGGGATCCCGCCGGCCGCATGCCCGGTGCCATGCAGCGCGTGCGCCAGCGGCGGCAGCCCGTGCACCAGGATGCCGCCGCCGACCAGGAACATCGCCGCAGTGCCGAGCACCGCGAGCAGGCGCATCACGCGCGGCGCGAGCCACAGCAGCGCGTTGCCGAGCGCCGCGCGCACGCGCCCGCCGAGCGCCAGCAGGTGCTGCCCGGCGTCGTCGAGCTTGACCAGCGCGGCGACGAAACCGTAGACGCCCACGGTCATCAACAGCGCGATCGCCACCACCACCGCGGCCTGGCGCGCAAACGGCTGCTGCTGCACCGTGCCGAGCGCGATCACGATGATCTCGGCCGACAGCACGAAGTCGGTGCGGATCGCGCCGCGGATCTTGTCGCGCTCGAAGGCGACCATATCGGTCGCCGGATCGCGCAGCGCACGCTCGATCGCCGCGTCCCCGGTCTCCGCTTCACCCTCGCC
>CAUJIL010000267.1 GCA_963204845.1 Pseudomonadota bacterium
GCTCGACGCCGGTGCCGAACAGCAGGATCTGGTATTCGCTCTCCGGCGGCAGGCGCGTGCTGATCCAGTCGACCGTCGCGACCGCGCGGCGCCACTTCGGCGCGCGCCGCTGCACCTGCTCCGGCATGTTGCGCAGGCGGATGATGTTGACCAGCGAGTGGTCGAGCATGCTGGCCGAGCGGTCGAGCAGCACCAGGATGCGCCGGCCGCCGAGCTTCAGTCCGGTCAGGTACTGGCGGTCGCCGTCGCCGGTGAAGCGGCGCACGTCGCTGCCGGATTGCTGTTCGGTTTCCGCGCGCAGCTGCTCGTTGCGCTCCTCGAGTTCGCGCAGTTCCGCCTGCAGGCGGTTCAGGTGCTCGCTGCGCGAACTGCTGTCATGGTCGTCGCGCGCGAGTTCCTGGCGCTGCTCGCGGATCCGCTCCTGCAGTTCGCGCGCGCGTCCGCGCGCCTCGACGGTCGAGTCGTCGACCATCGCGATGGTGTTGCGCAGCTCGGCCAGCTGCTCGCGGCCCTCGCGCACCTCGCGGTCGAGGAACTCGGCCTCGGCGATCAGCTCGTGGTTGGCCTCCTGCGCACGCAGTTCGCCCGAGTGATCGATGATCAGGAACACGAGGATCGTCGCGCCGAAGCCGCACGACATGATGTCGAGGAACGACAGGCTGAAGATCGAGAATTCGCGCCGTCTACGCGCCATCGTCGCCGACCGCCGATTCCGCGACCAGCCGCAGTGCATCGGTCTCGGGGTCGGGCTGCAGGCGTTGCCCGGCGCGCAGCGGCAGCGGCGCGCGCACCGCGCCGCCGTCGAGCCTGAGCGCGCTGCCCGGCGCCGGGACCAGCAGCCAGCCGGCGCCGTCCCAGGTCAGCGTGCCGGCGAAGGCATGCGGCATGTGCCGCGACAGCGTCCAGCCGTCGGCGTCGCGATGCAGATACAGGCTGCCCGGATCGAGCCGCAGTGCGCGTGCCCCGACCACGAGGTGGCTGGGGACGGTGGCTTCCGCGCGCACCATCGCTGCCGGTGCCGCCGTGCCCCCCAAGCCCGCCGTGCCGGCGTCCGGGTGTGCCGTGGCGTCTTCGCCCGCCGGCAGCCGGGTCACGAAGCGCAGCGCGGACTCGTCGCTGCAGATCAGCGCGGCGTGGCGCAGGCAGCCGTGGATCACCGCCTCGGCATCGAGCCGCGTGAACGCGGGCAGCAGCGCCTCGATGCGCGGCAGGGCCGCGAAGCGCGCGCTCGCGAGCACGGTGGCGACTCCGCGCTCGCGGCGCACCGCGTCCTCGATCTGCGAATACACCGGCATTGCCGCCTCGAGCACGTCACGCGCACGCAGCTTGGCGTGATAGCCGGCGCCGCCGCTCAGCAGTTCGGTGGCCACGTCGTCCGCGGTCTGCAGCGCTGCCAGCCAGTGCGGCAGCCGGTCGTAGAGCTGCTGTTCGCTGGCCGCGGCGTGGAGCGGGTCGAAGCGGCTCTGCTCGACGAAGCGCGCGGCCAGCAGTTGGGCCCACCGCTCGTGCAACTGCACCAGGCCGCAGCCCGGCAGCGTGCGCACCTGCTCGCGCGCGAGCAGGCCGTCCTCGCGCGTGATGCGCGTCAGCACGCACTGGTGCAACTGCAGATCCAGGTGCAGCGCGGCGGCGCCGACCGCGGCGGTGGTGGCGGCAGCCAGCGCGCTGTCGGTGAGCCCGACGGCGCGGAACGAGGTGCGCTGCGCGATGCCGAGCAGCACCGCGAGCTGCTCGCGGCTGAAACTGCCCGGCACCGCGAGGATCACGCGTCGCGGCCCGCCGGCGGCGGTGGCCAGCTGCTGCAGCTGCGACCACGCAAGATCGGCGTGGTGGCGCGCGTGCGCGCGCGCCTCGTGCAGCGGCTCGGTGCCGAGGCGTAGCCAGAACTGGTTCAGCGTGTGCCGTGGCTCGATGCGCGCGCGCGCCAGCGCCGGTTCGCCGGTGACCACCTCGTGGCGGGTGACGGTCGCGTAGCCCGGGCTGCGTGCGCAAGGCGCGCTGCCGTCGCCGAGCAGCAGCGCGCTGTCGTTCAGTTCGAGCACCCAGGGACGCATGCTCAGGACTCCCGCGTGACCTTCAGGTGCCCGAGCAGCCGCTGGTCGCAGTACGCCTGCGCATCGAGCACCAGCCGTTCCTGCTGCAGCTGCAACTGGTGCATCAGGAACATCAGCAGGATGCTGATCATCAGTGCGACGAAAGTCGAATTGAACGCCACGCCGAGCGCCGCGGTGACGCCCGTGATGTCGCCCTCGACCGCGCGATGCGCCTGCGTCAGTGCCATGCCGATCCCGCGCACGGTGCCGATGAACCCGATCGACGGAATCGCCCACGCGATGTAGCGCACCATCGAGAGCTCGGAGTCCATCCGCTCGCCTTCGGTCTCGCAAACCTCGCGGATCGAACTCGCGGCGTCCTGGATGCTGCGCGTGGCGGCGAAGCGCTGCAGGCCGGCGACCAGCGCGCGTGGCAGCAGCGCGCGCCCGCTGTCCGGCGGCAGCGCCTGGATCGGTCGCAGGTACTCGCGCGCGTCCTCGGGCAGGATGCTGGTGCCGCCCGGCACCTGCACCAGGGGTTTTTCGAGCAGGCGCTGCTCGCGGCGCAGTGTCGCCCCCTTGTAGCCCATGATCGCGATGCACCAGAACATCAACACGAAGCAGATCTCCTGCTCGTAGTCCTTCATGATCACCCACACCGACGGCGCGCGCGCGCTGGTGTCGCCGGCCGCGAGCCGTGCCTGCTCGGCCGCGATCACCGCCTCGGCGCCCGGCGCCACGACCGCGACGTAGAAAGCGTGGACCACGATCAGCGCGACCAGCAGGGCAAACAGCTGGAACAGGAACTCGGAGGCGAAGAGACGTTTCATGGTGGTGCGTTCGGGTTCGCTCAGATGTCCGACGGGAATGATACGGAGAGATCCTCCGAGATGTCCTCGCTGGGAACGAAGCGCTCGTCGGCGGGCGCGCGCGGTTCAGTGCGCTCGGGTGGGGGCGTCGTCTTCGCGGCGGGTGCCGCGGCGTCGCTGTCCACGACCGGCGGCGGTGGCTCCTGGGCGAGCGCCGCGCCCGCGAGCAGCAGTGCAATCCCGAGCGCGTGTCTCATTCGGCGTACCTCGCGATGCGAAAACCGAGATCGGGGCGGGCATCCTTGCCGTAGTCACGGAACGCGAGGCGCAACTCCGTGATGCCGCCGTGGCGCCAGCTGGCGCCGCGAACCACGTGCAGCTCGCCGGTCTGCGCGCCCAGCGGATCGGTGGCGCCGGCCGCCGGCAGCGGCTCGTAGACGTCGTGCGCCCATTCTGCCGCATTGCCGTCGAGGTCGAAAATGCCGTGCCGGTTGGGTGCGAAACGACGCCGCGGCGCGGCGACCGGGAAGCTGTCGTCGTAGCCGGCGACGACCGCGCCGAGCACGGTGGCGCCGCTGCGGTCGGCGACGTTGCCGGCGCGCGCCGGCGGCGGCAGCTCGGCTCCCCACGCGAAGCGGCGCACCGAACCGTCGGCCATCACGGTGGCCGCCCACGCCCACTCGGCCTCGCTCGGCAGGCGGTAGCCGCGGCTGACCGGGTCGAAACCGGTGACGCGGCTGTCCTGCACGCGGTAGAACGGCGTCAGGCGTTCGCGGGTGCTGAGCCAGTTGCAGTACAGCGCCGCGTCTTCCCAGCCCACGTTCACCACCGGCAGATCGTCGCCGCCGAGCGGCTTGCCCTTGAACTCGCCGGCCGCATGCGCGGGGCGGAAGCGGCGGAACTCGGCGTTGCCCACTTCCGTGACGCCGAGGAAGAACGCCCGCTGCAGCTTTACCTCGCGCAGCGCCTCGTTGGCGCGCCGGCCGACGTCGCGCCGGGACGAGCCCATGGTGAACGGCTGCGGGCGCAGCAGCACCAGTTCCTGGCCTTCGGTGGTCGTGACGCGCTCGCTGCGCGCAGCGGTGGCGGGCTTCGCCGCTGCCGCTGCCGCTGCCGCTGCCGCACGCAGGGTGAGCTGCAGTCGCTGCGGGAACCCCGGGCGCGGCGTGAAACGGATTTCCCTCGGCTCGAGGCCGCTGCGCTCGGCGCGCAGCGTGTGTGGCACGCCCGGCAGGGTCAGCGTGCGCGTGCCGGGCGGTAGCGGTCGCCCGTCGAGCAGCAACGCGGCGTCGGGCGGTTCGATCGCGAGTTCGACCTCGCCGGTCAGCGCGGGCAGCGCGAGTTCGATGTCGCGTGAACCCGAGCCCGCCGGCAGCGTGCGCAGCACGCGATCGTGGCCCGCCTTGAACGCGATCAGCTCGTGCGCGCGCGAGGAATCGATCGCGAGCTCGAGCGGCGTGCGCCCCTGGAACACGCCGTCGAGCGTCACGCTCGCGCCGGAGGGGCGCGTCGTGATGCGCAGGCGTGCGTCGGCGCGCTCGAGCACCAGCGGCTCCAGTGCGCGTTCCTCGCCGGCCACCGCGTCGACCATCATGACGCCATCGCGGTGGCCGTCGAGGCTGAGGCGCAGGTGCCGCGGCCCGGCCAGCAGTTCCACGCGCGCCGGTGTGGTGCCGAGCGTGATGTCGTCAACCACGATGCGCGCGCCCGTCGGGCGCGAATCGACCTGGTAGCTGCCCCAGCCCGGAGCGAGCGCGATCTCCAGTGTCTGCAGTTCGTCGCGGCCGCTGATCGCCAGCGTGCGCTCGTGCGGCAGGAAGCGCTCGGCTTCGATGCGCAGCCGGTGCTCGCCGGCCTCGATCACCAGCAGCTCGCCGTTGCTGACGCCGGCCGGGGCCCCGTCGACCGCCACACGCGCCGCCACCGGGGTGGTGCGCAGCGCGAGGCGCCCGGGCAGCGGCGTGAGCTTGAGCTCGAGCCGCTGTCCTGCACCGGCGTCGACCTGTACCTCCCGGCGCTCGGTCCGGTATCCCGACGCGCTCGCCTCGACCGTGTAGGCACCGGGACGCAGCACGAAGCGGCCGCCCAGGCCGACGGCGGGACCGCCGTCGATGTCGATGCGTGCTGCGGGCGGATCGACCCGCACCTCGAGCACGCGCGCACCGAGCACGAACCACGCCAGCGCGAGCAGTGCGGTCAGCAGTGCACCGAGCGCGACCACGCCGCGACGCGGGCGCACCGCGGCGCGGCGCACCGGCGCCGGCGGGGTGTACGCGAACGGCGCGATCGTCTCGTCGTCACCGGCGCGCGGCGCGCCGTCCGGCGTGCTCACACCTTCTCCACGCACTGCACGAGCACCTCGGCCGGCGCCTGGCCCGGACGCAGCCGGACTTCCACGCGCACGTCGCGGTAGCCGCTGCGCCGTCCCACTGCGACGTAGTCTCCGGGCGGCAATTCCAGCGTGCGTTCGGTGAGCGCACCGTAGCTGCCCACGCGCAGCACGCTGACCTCGGTCTGGCCGTCGGAGCGCAGGCGCAGCGCGAGCGGCGCCCGGTAGATCGCGAGCAGGCGGCGCGCCGTGGCCAGCTGGGTCTGCAGGCGCGGCCCCGGATCGGCGATCGCGGCGGCGCGTCCGATCAACTCGCCCGTGCGCTCGCGCGTGGCAGCGTCGAGCAGACGGTCGGGGCTGCGTTCGAGCGCAACGAAGGCCTCGTCGAGAGCGAGCCGCCCGGTCGCGTCGCGGCTGCCTTCGAGCGCTGGGCCGAGCGCGGCGTCGATCGCGAGCGCAGCGTCGAAGTCGCGCTTCGCGTCGGCCCAGCGCTCGCTGGCCGCCGAGCGCCGGGCGCTGGCGAGCAACGCCGTGATGCGCTGCTGGCTCGACTGGAACTCGGCCTGCTGCAGGCCGTCGCGGGCCTCGGTGCTGTCCTTGCGCAGTGCCAGCGCGGCGCGGAATTCGCGCGCCGCCGTCGCGTGATCGCCGGCCGCGAGCGCGCCGAATCCGGCCGACAGCCGCTGCGTGTAGCGCTGCTCAGCGGCACGCGCGCGCAGCCCGGCCAGCGCCTGGCGCGCCGGTTCGTGGGCGGCGTCGAGCGCCAGC